>JBNJCW010000116.1:0-2657 GCA_051744345.1 Actinomycetota bacterium | reverse complement strand
TGCCACACGGGACTTATCTGGTGGGCGGTAATAAATGTACGCCTGTACTTCTGCGGTACCTCTTCCATGCCGTCCAGATTTCCCTGTTCTGCTATTTTAAGCATAAGGTCCCGGGAATAGAAGTCTTCCTGCTTTGCAATTTTTTCAAAATAGGGGTTAACCTCCACCAGCCTGTCATTATCCATTACATTTTTGGTAAACGATATGGCAAATATCGGCTCTATCCCGCTGGAACATCCGGCAATAATGCTGAGGCTTCCGGTAGGGGCAATGGTAGTGGTAGTAGCATTCCTTATGGGCTCCTCGTCGGGACTGTCATAGACACTTCCCTTTATATTGGGGAAAGGCCCCCTTTCTGCCGCCAGGTTTTTTGAAGCCCTCTTGGATTCATCCTGTATAAAGCTCATTACCTCCTTAGCAATTTCCAGTGCTTCTTCACTGTTATAAGGGATGCCCAGCAGTATGAGCATATCTGCAAACCCCATTACTCCCAGCCCGATTTTCCTGTTTCCCTTTACCATATGGTTTATCTTCTCCAGCGGATACCTGCTCATATCTATCACATCATCTAAAAACCTTACTGCCACATGTACCAATTCCCTGAGCCTGTCATAATCAATCACCGGTGTTCCTGCCTCTTCTTTTACCATATGCGCCAAATTAATAGAACCAAGGTTGCAGGCTTCGTAGGGCAAAAGAGGCTGTTCTCCGCACGGATTGGTACTTTCAATCTGCCCAACATGGGGAGTGGGATTATCTTTATTTAGCCTGTCCAGAAAAACAATGCCGGGATCGCCATTCTTCCAGGCATGCTCTACTATCTTTTTAAATACATCCCTTGCCCCGTAACGGTCTACAACTTCCTTGGTCCTCGGATTTAAAATATCATACTCGCTATCACTTTCTATAGCTTTCATAAATGACTCGGTAACCCCAACCGAGATATTAAAATTAGTCAGCTTTTCGCTGTTTTCCTTAGCATTTATAAAGTCCAGGATATCCGGATGATCAACCCTCAAAATACCCATATTGGCACCCCTCCTGGTGCCTCCCTGCTTAATGGTATCGGTAGCTGCATTAAATACAGTCATAAAAGATATGGGACCGCTTGATACCCCTTTGGTAGAGAGAACCACATCATTTTTTGGCCTTATGCTTGAAAAGGAATAGCCGACACCTCCGCCGGATTTCTGTATCAGCGCTGTTTCCTTTAATGCCTGGAAAATAGCCTCCATCGAATCACCCACCGGCAGCACAAAGCAGGCAGCAAGCTGCTGCAGCTCCTTGCCTGCGTTCATGAGGGTGGGGGAGTTTGGCAAAAAGTCCAGGCCTGACATAATATCGAAAAACCTTCTCTCTATCTGGGCTATTTCCTGTTCACTCTTTCCGTAATTTTTCTCTGCAGAAACGATGTTCCTGGCTACCCTCAAGAACATATCATTGGGATTTTCCAGCAGTTCTCCTGCCTGGTTCCTCTTAAAGTACCTTCTTTCCAATACCTTTATCGCATTTTCGGTCAATTCTATTTTTTTGCTCTTGTAATAGCTGTCAGACTTTTTTATTTTATCCATTGCCAAACCCCTAAAAAATAATTATATTGCTTATCTATCGTTAAAGGCTTAAGGTACCTGAACATTCCCAGTTTTATTATATAATTATTATAAAGCGTAATATATTGTGTATAATTTAATATTAATCCACTATATATAGTATGTCAATAGCAGTTTGCTTATTTTCCCTATTTTATATTAATTTCTTCTAATACCACAGATTTATATTTTTCAATCTTACCTACTTTCAATTATTCTGCTATAATTGCCTAACCATTTAAGGGTTTAAAAATAGCACTTTTATAAATTATAATGTAAGCATAGATAAACAAGAAAGGGTGGTTATGAGCTCAATAATCAAGAAGAGAAAAAAGAAGATGAGAAAAAAGAAGCATAAGAAAATGCTTAAGAAAACAAAGTGGCAGAGAAGAAATAAATAATGGACAAATTAGAAGAGGGTATTTCCTTTTTAGATGCGATAAATAAAAGGCTCCTTATATGTGATGGGGCGATGGGAACAATGCTTCAGAATATGGGCATATCCCAGTGTCCTGACACATTAAATGCAAATGATCAAAAAATTGAAAAGGTGGTAGAAGTACACCTGGGCTACCTCCAGGCAGGCTCAGATATCATACAGACCAATACCTTTGGCTCAAATCCCGTAAAGCTTAAATCCTGCAGCCTTGAAAACAAGGTAGAGCTTGTAAACAGTAATGCAGTTTCTGCTGCAAAAAAAGCTATCCAGCAGTATAGATCCAATAAGAACAGCCGTAAGGTCTTTATAGCCGGAGATGTGGGACCCCTGGGAGTTTTACTGGAACCATCGGGTAACATAAGCTACAGCCAGGCAGTAAATTTTTTTACCCAGCAGATAGAAGTACTTGCTGATTCAGGGGTAGATATAATACTCATAGAAACCATCATGGATATAAATGAAGCTTATGCTGCCGTCGAAGCAGCAAAAAAATCAACCGGTTTGCCCATAATATGCACCCTTACCTTTGGCTCCAATGGGGTTACCATGATGGGAAACAGGGCCGAAGATGCAGTTAAGCTGCTGCAGGATAAGGGAGCAGATATAGTGGGGGCAAACTGCAGCCTGGG
>JBNJCW010000115.1:0-2748 GCA_051744345.1 Actinomycetota bacterium | reverse complement strand
CCTATCTCATTTAAAAGCACCTTTCCGGACTCTATTAGTATCTGGCCTATGTCTTGGGCTTCGGTTTGCTCTACCTTCCGGGCAATCCTCCTGAAACCCTTGTCCATATTTACTCCGTGGTCGCCATCCCCTATCCGGGCATCAAGCTCGGTAAGGTAGCTTACGTTATCCTTTATAGCCTGGCTCATGGCAAGCATTATGTTTTTAAACTGCTTAAGATTTATTTCCATCCTAATCACCACTTAAGTCAAATTGCTTAAAGCATGGACTGTCTGCTTCAGCTAAAATCAGCTTTTTTAGCCTATCATCAAGCCTGGTTAGGGTAACAGAGAAACCTGCCATCTCAAGGGAGGTAAAATACTCTCCCACATAGGTTACCACCCTTTTTATCCTGTAGCTATCCAGTATGCTGCAAACCTTTCTGGCAATGATGTATAGCTCCTGCAGGGGGGTAGCTCCCAGCCCGTTTATAAGTAATGCTGCCTTATCTTCATTTTTAAAGGGAAGGTCCTCCAGTACCCTTTCGGTCAGGTAACTGGATACCTCATCTGCGCTTTTTATCTTTTCCTTCCTTATGCCCGGCTCCCCGTGGTGTCCTACTCCTATCTCCATCTCATCTTCTTCCAGTATAAAGCCCGGACGGCCGGTGGCAGGAATTATGGGAGGATAGGTGCCCACCCCCATGGAGCGGGTATTATAAACTGCCTGCTCGGATACCTCTTTTACCTGGGCCAAACTCATGCCGGCCTCTGCTGCCGCTCCCCCAATCTTCCACATCATAACCTCTCCCGCTATAGCCCTTCTGTCTTTAATTCTCTCTCTGGGGGCAGAGGCTATATCATCGTAGGCAATAACCTCCTCTACCTTATGTCCTTCTGCTTCAGCCAAAATCTTAGCCAGCCTGAAATTCATGATATCACCAGAGAAATTGCCGTAGAGGTATATGGTACCCATGCCCATATCAAGCTCCTTGGTGGCTTTATATATCCAGTCACCGGGAGGGGCGGCAAATACCTCCCCTACCGCTGCCCCATCAACTAGGCCTTTCCCTACATATCCTATAAATGCCGGCTTGTGCCCTGAGCCGCCACCGGTAATTACAGCTACCTTGGGTTTTTTAGGTTTTTCCTTTCTGGCCAAAACCCTTATGCCCTCAAGTTTTCTTACATACCGGGGATAGCAGGCAAGGTATCCTGCCAGCGATTCATCTACTACATCCTCAGGGTCGTTTATGAATTTCTTCATTTCATTTTCCCGTATAACATTTATTTATCAATAGTTTTAACTTAAGCAGTTCCCTTGTATCTGCCAGCAATTCTGCCATTATCTTCCAAGAAAAAATTCTACAATATCATCAGTATAATGTATTAAAAAAATAAAATAAAATTTAGGTGGGAACAATTTAGGCTGGATGCATAAGGACATATGGTAAAAAATTTCCGGGTCCAAGCCTTGTTGAATAGCTAAATATTTGCTCCATTTAATAAGGGTTAAGAATCTATCCAATAAGGCCAAAGAGTAGCAGTATACCCCAAAGAACTGTTATAAAAGATACATAAAAACACCAGGTACTATCGTTTCGGAACCGTGATCAGGGCAAACTTTGCGAATTTTTACAGGTATTTATACAAGATATAGAAAAAGACGATGGCCGCTGATAAAAAATAGTTGATTCTTCTATTACCAGGAGAAAATTAAGATATACGGCCTGCTATGAGACTGATGCCAGTTGGTCCCATACAATTAGCATTGTAAGCATTTAGAACAATATACCAAAGCGCTATAGTTTATCCTAATAATAATATATTCGAATTATTAAATATTTTACATTATAATACCAATTAGTCTATGCGTAATATTACCAAAAGAAAGACAATGGAAATAAAATATAAATTTTTATCAACAGGCTTGATACTTATAAGTTTAATAACCATGGCCCTATTAGCAGCTTGCATGCAGGAAATTTTGCCAGAGGAAAACAGTGATAATACCCCTGAAGCTTCAAAAGATTTACCAGAAGTAAAAAATACTGGGGGAAATAAGGAAGAAGCTGCTGAAGAGATGGTGACAGAACCTGAGATAATCCCAATTTCACCGGAGACAGTTTTTGAGATAATGGAAAATGGTGAAGATTATCTGCTGGTGGATGTCAGAACGGAAGAGGAATACAACGGGGGCCATATCGAGGACGCAAAGCTACTGCCGGTACAAGAGCTTGAAGGGAGACTGGAAGAGCTTCCTAATGATAGATCTATTATCCTCTACTGCAGAACCGGGAGAAGAAGCAGAAATGCAGCAGAGATCCTGATAGCCAATGGATTTGAAAAAGTCTATGATATGGGTGGAATAAACTCCTGGACCAAAAAAGGCTTTCCTGTAGTAGTTAAAGAATAAATTAATGTAAATATTATCCATAAGAGTTTTTTTATATCTTAGAATCTTTGCCCATTTAAAAAATCCCTTTTATCCTTCCAAATGGAAAAGTCTGTTACGCCTGGTAATGATTCTTGTATTTAAACAATTAATCTAAAATTAAGAATCAGCTACATATTTATTGGTTAACATATATGCTAATATAATGGTATGGATGCAGATAAGGAATACCTAAAAATTATAAGGGGAATGTCCTGCCAGCAGAGACTAGAAAAATGCCTGGAGTTAAGTGACCTCACCAAACAACTATTCCTTACCGGCCTGAGGAACAGATACCCCCACCTGGATGACAGAGAGATAATGAAAATATACATT
>JBNJCW010000114.1:0-2758 GCA_051744345.1 Actinomycetota bacterium | reverse complement strand
CGATATGGATATTATGTTAAGGTGCCTGAGGGTGCCGGTGGAGAAGCTTAGCTGGAGCGAGATAAGCTCCCTTAAGGAGAGGATAACCTGGCTGAGCAGGGAGGCGGGCTACCGCCCGCCCAGGGAGAAAATAATAGAGAATATACTGGACGGCTTTAAAAAAACCCTGGGCATAGATTATTATTTTTCCAAACTGTTGCCGGCAGAGGAAGAAAAGCTTGGAGAAAAATTAAATTATTTTAAAAGCGGCGAGCACATATACAGGACCAGGGAAAAGGAGAGTCAGTTCTATGTAAACTCCATAGTAAAATCCAAAAAAAAGGTGATAAAGTGCTCTGCCAATATCGATGTTAAGCGCAGCATACTCAAGAACCTTTATTTTACCGGAGACTTTTTTCTCTACCCACGGCGGGCTGTGTTTGACCTTGAGGCGGTATTGAAAAATATACCTGTGCACAGCGGTGGGGTAAGAAAAATTGTGGAAAGTTTTTTCAGAAGCTATCCCCAGAAAATTTCAGGCATCGGGATCCGGGAGATTGTCAGGGCTGTAGAGGACTGTTTTGCCAAAGCAGCGCTGGGAAAATACGGGATACCCAAGCGTTATTTTAATGATATATACCTTATCCATTCAGGTTTTTGTCCCCACAAAAGGATTGAGGTATTGCTTATGCCCTACTGTGCTAAATTACCCCGGTGCAAATACAGGTACAGCCAGGGCTGCAGCCTGTGCGGCCGGTGCAGTATCCGGCAGGCCGAGGAGATAGCAAAAAAATACAGGGTAAAGACATGCACCATTGTAAGTTTTGAGCATCTAATGGGAACCCTTAGAAGGCTAAGAAGAGAAGGGGTTAATTATTATGCAGGGTGCTGCTGCGAGGCATTTTACCAGAAACACCAGCAGGATTTTGAAAGTGTGGCTCTGCCTGGAATACTGCTAAATATAGAGAATACCACCTGCTATGACCTGGGAAGAGAAGAGGATGCTTACCGGGGCAGGTTTGAAGGTTTTACCAATATCAAGGCTGATTTGCTTCAAAGAATTTTAACCCTGACGGCTTAAAAATGGATATGATTGAATGTGATGTGTTAATAGTTGGCGCAGGCCCGACAGGGGCAAGCCTTGCTTTATTTCTTGCCGAGAATAATGTAAGCACCGTACTGATAGAGAAAAAATCAAGGATAGACTGCCCCCTTCGGTGCGCTGAGCTGGTAACCAGAAAGATAGCGGGATTATTTGATTTCCGCATAAAGGGAATTGATAACCGCATAGATTTCATGGATACTTATATAGGGTTTAAAAAAAAAGCCCAGAGCGCTTCCCCGGGGTTTATGCTAAACAGGGAAATATTTACCCGGGACCTGGCCGAAAGGTTTATAGGTGCCGGAGGGCGTTTCTTTGCTTCTTTTCGTTTGGTCTCTATTGGCCCGGGCACAGGGCAGGGCATAAATTCAGGCAGCCTCCCATTTTTTATATCTGTCATAGAAGGGCCCGGCCGGCGTTTCAGGGTTAAATCAAAAATAGTAGTGGGGGCTGACGGGCCTCTTTCTTTGGTGGGGAAGATAATGGGATCCAGGAATAATAGGTTTCTTGCAGGATATCAGGAAAATATCGCTGCAAGGCACTTTCCCCCGGACCGGGCGCTGGTTTTCTTTGCTCCATTTATCCCCGGGGGCTACGGGTGGCTTTTCCCCAAGTCGGAAAGCATAAATCTGGGCATAGGCATGGATACAGCCGGCTGGAGCAAAGAGCACAAGAGGCCTGGGGTAAAAGGTGCTGCCATCAGGGAAGCCTTTAATTATTTCAAGGAGGCAGTTTTTCCAAACCAGGCAGAAGCCGGTAATTTGGAGTATAAAGATACAGGGGGGATAACAGGCCTTATACCTGTAAGCGGCATGGTTGAAAAACCCGTGTCCGGAGGCCTGGTGCTGGTGGGCGATGCAGCCGGCCTGTGCCACCCCATAACCGGAGCCGGAATATATAATGCGGTATATTCTTCCAAAATAGCTGCCCCATACATAACCGGAGCAGTGGCAAATGGCTGCCCGGCGGAACTTAGAGGGATAAAGGAGGCTTACATTTCTGCTTGGGGAAGGAGCCTGGAGGCTGCTTACCGCAACAGAAAGTTGCTTGATGCTGCTGAAATTAGCCCCGATATGGCTTCCCGGGCATTTAAGCAGCTGGTAAAAAAGACCTGGATAGCTTTCAGGGAGTACTGGAGCTAAAAAACAGGAGGCAGGGATAAAACAGGGCAGCCAACATGATGTTTGATAAATTCTTAGCTACTTTCATATATTGATGAGGGCAGGGTAACTTTAACCGCCATTGCAGCCAAGATGATATATTATCTGTAATTACAGATAATATATCTTCCTGGAAACATTCGGGCTTTAGTGTATACTGCGCAAAAAGAATCTATCCCCATGATAGCCGGTCAACTGAAAACCTGGCAAGGTATATTATAAGGGCGTCATTTTCCCAAAAGAGGATGGAATACTTCCCGGATAAAGAAATGGTAACCTACCAATCTAAATATGGAAAAAAGGTAGCCGAGTTCAATCCTTGCCAATGGATGGCAGCCCTCACCTCCCATATACCAGATAAGGGAGAGCAGACCGTCCGTTACTGCCGATATTATAGTAATGTTACAAGAGGCAGGCTTAGAAAAGAAAATGACAAGCGGCAATATCATATTATAGAAGATGATTTTCCGACAGGTTTAAATAAGTCCTGGGCACGGCTTATACAGAAGATATATGA
>JBNJCW010000113.1:0-2814 GCA_051744345.1 Actinomycetota bacterium | reverse complement strand
GGGCCAATCCCCATGGCATGGATGAGTATGTGGAGATGGACAGCGTTTTTGACCTTATAAGGGTTATGGTGCTTACTGCTATTGATTATTGCGGGTGATTTGATGAAAAGGTATATATTAGCTATTGATTTGGGTACCACCCTGATAAAATTTGTGCTGTTTGATTTTAAGCTGGGCCTGGTAGCGGAGCATAGCAGGGATTATGAGCTACAAACAAGCCAGGAATTTATTGAATTTGATGCAGATGGATACTGGGAGCAAATAAAAGAGGGTATTGGAGAGCTTGTATCAAAATCAGGAATAGATCCGGCCTATATTGCTTCAATAGGGTTATCCAGCCAGGCGGAAACACTGGTTTTACTGGACAAGGACAATAATCCGGTAAGAAAGGCCATATCCTGGTTGGATAACCGCTCCCGGGAAGAGTGCGAAAGGATAAGGGCTAATTTCAATCCAAAGGATTCATACCGGATAACCGGACAGCCGGATATCATTACTACATGGCCTATTACCAAAATACTGTGGATAAAGGATAAAGAGCGGGAGGTATTTAAAAGGACCCGAAAATTTCTACTGCTCAAGGATTATATTATATATAAGCTTACTGGAAGGTTTGTTTCCGAATATTCCATATACAATTTTTCCTATTACTTTAATATAATCACAAAAGAATACTGGGACAGTATGCTCGATTTTGTAGGAGTAGACCGGGAGCAGCTGCCAGAGCTTATAGAGCCTGGGAAAGAAGTAGGGCCTATAACAGCATCGGTGGCAGAAGAATTTGGATTTGATAAAAACCTCCTTATAAATGCTGGAGCCCTTGATCAGATGGCAGGAATGATTGGAGTAGGCAATATAAGGGAAGGGGTGGTAAGTGAAACCACCGGCACAGTACTGACAATATCTACATTAATAGAAGAGCCCGTTTTCAGTGAGGCAAGAATCCCCTGCCATTATAGCGCTATAAGGGGTAAATATGTTTTGCTGCCGGTGTGTGAGAGTGGCGGTATATCCCTGGAATGGTTTAAAAGGAATTTTTATAAAGACAAAGGTTATGCCTATATAGACAAACAGGCAGAAAATGTTTCTCCGGGATGCAACGACCTCCTGTTTCTTCCCTACCTTACCGGAGTAAATGCTCCTGAATATAATGCTGATGCCAGGGGAGTGTTTTATGGAATAAATATTCAGCATAATGAGAGCCATTTTGCACGTGCGGTTATGGAGGGGGTTGCCTTTCTTCTAAAGAAAAACCTGGATTTTATGGAAAGCAGTCTGAATATAAGGATAGAAGAAGTGTTTTCACTGGGAGGGGGAGCAAATAGTCAATTATGGAACCAGATAAAATCAGATGTTTTGGACAAACAGATAAAAATAACTTCCAACCGCCAGCCTACCGCTCTGGGAGCAGCCATGCTTTCAGCAGTGGACATGGGTCTGTACAGGGATCTAGCCAGCATAGCCGCGGAGGTTATAAGATTGAAAAAGACTTATAGCCCTAAAGACCATGATAAGTATTTGAAGCCATACAGAACATTTATTAATTTATATCAGAAGCTGGAACCTTTCTTTAGTCGCCGTTAAACTACTAGACTTCAGTCTGGTGATGAATAGGCTGGTCAGACGGAGTGGTCTGATATAATGGGTACAAAGGAGATTTAGAAAAAGTATCCATGCAGTATATAACCCTAATACCACGCAGTCTGGACTCCTTGATATCGAAGGAAAATATTGGTAAAAGAAGTACAAGGATATTTAGAAAAATTTTTTACCAATATAGAAATTGACGAAGATACACGAGGTAAAGAAAGTAAATGTATTGGCTGACCATGCACATTTGTTAGAAGTAATACTACCGAGAGTTTCAGTTGCCAGTGTAATAAAATACATGAAATCGCAAACCGGTAAAAAACTTAAAGAGTTTAGCTTTAGTAAAAAAGCAATATATGGAAGAGGAGAAATATGGGCAAGGGGCTACTGTGTATATATAGTAGGGTTTAATGAAAAGACAATTATGGATTATGTTGAACATCAATACAAGGATGATGCAGGGCAACTGAAACTCGAGTTAGGTAAGTAAAAAAGAAGCCCCAAATTCAGTCGGGATAATTAACTCTTTATTATTTCAAGTACTAATATTTGAATTTATCCTATAATTCCGCAAATTATTTAACCTTTGGAAATCTTTAAACTTTTTTGGTAAAAATTAATATTACTGGTTTTAGGAGTGATATTCTTATAATCACACCTTAATCTTTTATATATATCCGGCTTCTAATGAATTAAACAAGCCACTGCCATATCCTGCCAGTATAACAGCGTCCTGGCAGGCAGAGTACATGTCGCCTGCCTTTAGGTCTTTGTGCCCAACTTATCTTTTCTGCCCTTTTGTAGTCTGTAGCCCCGTTTCTTCCGTGGCCCAAGGCTTTGGTTTAACTTTCTTTTTCTTTTTCCTCTTCTTTAATATATTGGAGGTTTTTTCTGTGGTAATGCCAAAAAGCATTGCCATAAGCTTTTTTATATTGTCATTTTTTTTCTGCCCCTCTGCTTGCTTAAAAAAGAGATGGTATCTGACATGTTTTGAATAATCTCATAGTCCTCTGGCGGTAGAAGCCTTTTGGCCCTTGCCACCAGTGCATCCATCTGCTTTGGGTTAGCTCAATTCTTTTGGGTACCTTCAAGCTGCTCTCAGCCTTTGCCTAAAATCTTTTACCAGTGGATAGCCACAGTTGGCTTTAATGGAGTGGTTAGGCTTGCCTATATTATCATTTTTACACCTCCCAGTGGTATTTCCCAGATACTGCCAGCCTGCAG
>JBNJCW010000112.1:0-2831 GCA_051744345.1 Actinomycetota bacterium | reverse complement strand
GACCTGCCCGGTGTAAGGTATAAAGTGGTAAGAGGGGCTTTAGATACAGCAGGAGTAGAAGGAAGAAAATCTTCCCGTTCAAGATACGGGGCAAAGAAACCAAAGTAAGGTTTAAGGAGCATATTAATGGCTAGGAAAGGTACAGCAACTAAGGGAAAAGAAAATAATGTTGATCCTGTTTACAAAAGCAGGACAGTGGCGAAATTTATAAACAAAATACTGCTTGGCGGTAAAAAGAGCAAGGCTGAGCGGATTGTTTATGACAGCTTTAAAATACTGGAGGACAAAACCAAGGAGAATCCTCTGGAGATACTAGATAAATGTTTGGAAAATGTAAAACCTGTGCTTGAGGTAAAGCCGAGAAGGGTTGGGGGAGCTACCTACCAGGTGCCCATGGAGGTGCAGTCTGATAGGGCTTTGACCTTGGCCATAAGGTGGATTGTCGGGTTTGCCAGGAACAGGAAGGAAAAAAGCATGGCCCAGAGACTGGCTGCAGAGATACTGGATGGTGCCAGCAATACGGGAAGCAGTGTTAAGAAAAAAGAAGATTTACACAGGATGGCGGAAGCAAACAAGGCTTTTGCACATTATAGATGGTAACAGGGTGATTTAAAAAATGACAAGACAAGTGTCTTTAAAAAATACAAGAAATATAGGGATTACCGCTCATATTGATGCTGGTAAAACCACCACTACTGAGCGTGTTCTCTATTATACCGGCAAAACCTATAAGATGGGGGAGGTACATGATGGTGCCGCTGTTATGGACTGGATGGTTCAGGAACAGGAAAGGGGAATCACCATTACCTCTGCGGCTACCACCTGCTTCTGGAAAGATAACCGGATAAATATAATTGATACCCCCGGCCATGTTGATTTTACAGTTGAGGTGGAGAGGTCGCTCAGGGTTTTGGATGGCATGATAGCTATTTTCTGTGCTGTTGGAGGGGTAGAGCCACAGTCAGAAACGGTATGGAGGCAGGCAGTAAAATACAATGTGCCCAGGATTGCCTTTGTAAATAAGATGGACAGAACAGGTGCTGATTTCTTCTACGTTGTAGATATGATAAAAAACAGGCTTAATGCAAACCCCATTATCGTGCAGATGCCTATTGGGAAGGAAGAGGGATTTTCCGGGATAATAGACCTGGTGAGCATGAAAGCCATCATCTACAAGGATGAAATGGGCATAAAGTTTGAGTTTGAAGATATACCTGCAGAGCTGGAGGACCATGCGAATAAGTACAGGCAGGAGCTTTTGGAAAATGTTTCCAATTTTAATGATGACATACTTACCAAATACGTTGATAATATTGAAATTAGTGAAAGCGAATTAAGGGAAGCTATAAGGGATATCACCCTTAAAATGAATGGGGTTCCGGTATTGTGCGGTGCTGCGTTTAAAAACAAGGGGGTACAGCCGCTGCTGGATGCGGTTATAGATTACCTTCCTTCTCCATTGGAGGTTCCCCAGCCCAAGGGCATAGATGTAGAGAGCGGCGAAGAGCTTTACCGCGAGGTTTCCGATGAAGAGCCTTTCTCAGGGCTGGTATTTAAAATAATAACCGATCCCTTTGTAGGAAAGCTTGCCTATGTGAGGGTATATTCCGGAGTGCTCAAGACAGGTACCCAGGTACTGAACCCTGATACCGGCAAAAAAGATAGGATAGGAAAGCTGCTGCAGATGCATGCAAACCACAGGGAAGAAAGAGATGAGGTATACTGCGGGGATATAGTTGCTGTTGTGGGGTTGAAGAATGCAAAGACAGGGGACACCATTTGTGATGTCTCCAAACCCATAAAATATGAATCTATAACTTTCCCCGAGCCGGTCCTTTCTATTGCCATCGAGCCAAAAACGAAGGTAGACCAGGAAAAACTCGGCAAGGCATTGAGGAAGCTGTCTGAAGAGGACCCTACTTTCAGGGTAGGCACAGATGAGGAAACCGGCCAGACCATAATCCAGGGGATGGGCGAGCTGCACCTGGAGGTTATTGTTGACCGGCTTCTGAGGGAGCATGGCGTGGACGCCAATGTGGGCAGGCCGCAGGTGTCTTACAGGGAAACTATAACCAGGGAAGCACAGATTGAAGGCAAGTATGTAAGGCAGAGCGGCGGCCGCGGCCAGTACGGGCATGTGATTGTTAAGTTCAGCCCCAATGAATACGGGAAAGGTTTTGAATTTGAGGACAAGATCAAGGGCGGCGCAATACCCAATGAATTCATAAAGCCCATCCATAAGGGAATCGAGGATTCAATGCAGAGCGGCGAGCTGGCAGGTTATCCGGTAGTGGATATAAAGGCTGTTCTTCTTGATGGTTCTTACCATGAAGTGGATTCATCTGATATTGCCTACAGGATTGCTGCTTCCAAGGCTTTCAGGGAAGCAATGAGAAAATGCAATCCCATAATACTTGAGCCGGTTATGGATGTGGAAGTAGTTACCCCGGATGAATTTATGGGGGAAGTGATTGGCGATATTAATTCCAGGAGGGGGAAGGTTGTCGAGGTTAGCCTCAGAAATGAGACAAGGGTTATAAAGGCGCAGGTTCCTCTGGCAAACATGTTTGGTTATGCTACCGACCTGAGGTCAAGGACACAGGGCAGGGCAACATTTACCATGCAGTTTTTAAAGTATGAGCCCGTTCCCTCTAATATTTCTGATGAAATTATTAATAAGTCAAGAGGGACAAGCATAGCAGTATAAAGCTTTAATATAAAATATATAGAATAATCCCATAACAGAAAGGATTTATAAAAATGGCTAAACAAAAATTTGAGCGAACCAAACCGCACGTAAATATCGGAACCATAGGGCACGTGGACCATGG
>JBNJCW010000111.1:0-2855 GCA_051744345.1 Actinomycetota bacterium | reverse complement strand
TTGATAGTTAAGGAAAACATATCAGAATCCCTGGCCCTTATAAACCGCTACGGCAAACTTTTCCATACCCACTGGAATGATAATCATACTATATTTGATGACGATATTATCGTGGGGTCTGTGAATTTCTGGCAGACCCTGGAGTTTGCCTACTGGCTGTATAAGGCAAAATATGAACGGTGGCACGGGCTGGATCTGTTTCCTTACAGGGAAGACCCCGGTAAAATTGTCAGGGAAAGCATAGATAATATTAAATTTTTCTACAGGATGGCAGAGATTATTGACAGGCATAACATGCAGGAGATATTTGGCAGCTCAGATCCGGTAAAAATGAACCATATTTTAAGAAAGATACTTAAAAAGGGAGTAGATAATTTCTAATATCATTTGATATATAATTTAACATATGATAGAGTGGATAGAAATTATTTAATTAAAATTCTTAAAAAGCATGGCAGAAAAAGTAAAAAAGAAAAATCTAGGGAAGCTGGCAAACCTTGCCCGGCAGAAGATAATAAAGGTAACCACCGAAGTTGAAGGCGGGCACCTGGCAGGCTCCCTTTCCTGTACCGACATACTTGTAGCATTATACTTTAAAGCCTTAAGGCACAAACCGGATAATCCCGTCTGGGAAGAAAGGGACCGGTTCATACTAAGCAAAGGCCACGCTGCTCCCGCCTTCTATGTGGTACTGGCTATGAGCGGTTATTTGGCTGAAGAAGAGCTTTTTAGTTTAAGGAAAATCAACTCCAGGCTTCAGGGCCACCCTGACTGTAAAAAGCTTCCGGGAATAGAAATATCTACCGGTTCCCTGGGCCAGGGGTTCTCTGCAGCGGTAGGCATGGCATTGGGATACAAATATGATGGAAAAGAGGGGCAAATATACTGTCTTCTGGGAGACGGTGAATGTGATGAGGGCCAGGTATGGGAAGCAGCCATGTTTGCTTCTAGCTACGGACTAAATAATATAACTGCCATTATAGACCGTAATGGCTATCAGATAGACGGAAAAACTGAAGAGGTGCTAAAGCTTGAGCCCTTCGCTAAAAAATGGGAAAGCTTTGGCTGGGATGTCAGGAAAGTAGACGGCCATGAGGTGGATAAGGTTGCTGAATCATTACTTTCAGCCAGGGGCAAGAGGCAGGTAATAATAGCCAACACGGTTAAGGGAAAAGGGGTGTCTTTTCTGGAGAACAACAACCAGTACCATTCCAAACCATGCTGCCAAAAAGATTGCCAAAAGGCCATAAATGAGTTGTGTGAAAAACTGGAGTGTATTCAGGATGATTAATATGGGTGAGACGGTAGCTACAAGAGAGGCTTATGGAAAAGCTCTGGTGGAGCTGGGCAGGAACAAAAAAAACCTGCTGGTAATGGATGCAGACCTTTCCATGTCTACCAAGACCTGCTATTTTGCCCGGGAGTTTCCTGAAAGGTTTTTCAATGCGGGGGTTGCTGAGCAGAACATGATAGGTATAGCTTCCGGGCTTTCCAAGACAGGCAAGGTAGTGGTGGCTTCCACCCTGGCGGTTTTTGCCCCCGGCCGCTCTTACGACCAGATACGTAATACCCTGGTTCATTCCAACTGTAATGTAAAGATAGTGGTAACCCATGCGGGAATATCGGTAGGAAAGGACGGCTCTTCACACCAGTCCATAGAAGATATAGCCCTGGCCAGGGTTATACCGGGCTTGAGGGTAATTGTTCCTTCCGATGCTGTTGAAGCAAAACAGGCACTGGAGGCAGCGGTAGCCACCGAAGGCCCTTTTTATATCAGGCTGGGGAGGGCTCCGGTGCCCATAGTAAACGGCAAAGGTTACAAATTTGAACTGGGAAAGGGCTATGCATTAAAAAAAGGAAGGGATGCGGCCCTTATCGGCTGCGGGATGATGGTTTTTGAAATGCTGAAAGCACATGAGATCTTGAAGGGGTACGGCATTGAGGCTGAGGTCATTAATATGCCCAGCATAAAGCCCATAGACAGAAAACTTATAACTGATTCAGCTAACCGGACCGGAAATATTTTCACCTGCGAGGAGCATTCTGTAATCGGCGGTCTGGGGAGTGCTGTTCTGGAGGTTTTAGAAGAAGAGAAGAATGTATATATTAAAAGGATAGGCATAGAGGATACCTTTGGGGAATCGGGGCTGCCCGGAGAGCTGTTTGAAAAATACGGGCTGTCAGCCGAAAAAATCGCAGGTAGAGTAAAAGAAAGTTTGATTGGTTAGGGGTTCTAAATTGGCTGAAAAAATAAAGGTGGCAATAGCCGGAAGCCTGGAGACAGATACCGGGCAGAGGACTTCTACTCTGGCCGGGCAGATAGGTTTGATGGATCAGATGGATATGGTTTGCATATATAACCAGGACAAAGGTGTTGCTGCAAAAATATTGGAGGAATCCGGCCTGGAGGATAAAAAGAATATACTTACCGATAAATTTAGGGACCTGGCAAACATAGAAAGTGATGTTCTGCTGGTTACTGAAACCAGAACCGAGGCTGCGGCAGAAATTGTATTTAAGGCCCTGCTTGAAAAGAAGAATGTTGTAAATATGAATGCGGCCTCTGAAGCACTTCTCGGCCCCTTGTTTAAAAGGTTTGCTGATATGGGAAATATTATATACAGCGTGGGTGCAGGTGATGAGCCTGCAGTTACCTTAAACTTAATAAATTATTGCCGGAAGCTGGGCTTGGAAGTTGTCTGTGCGGGGAAGGGCAAAAACAATCCCCTGGATATATATGCCGCCCCTTCTGATTTCGGACAGAAATCAAAGCAGCTGGGAGTAAGCAGGGAGGGCATTACCTCATTTGTGGACGGCACCAAAACCATGCTGGAGATGGCCATACTCTCCAATGC
>JBNJCW010000110.1:0-3108 GCA_051744345.1 Actinomycetota bacterium | reverse complement strand
ATGAGGGCTGCTCCGGGAGCCATAGAGAGGGTGGTTATAGAGCCGGATACATGCAAGCCCATCATACAGACTATCGGAGACAAAAAAGCCGGCGGCATATGCGGCTCGGGCATACTGGACTCCATTGCGGAGCTCAGGAAAGCAGAAATCATAGATACCCGGGGTAAATTTGTCCAGGACTCTGATTGCATATGCAGGGACAAGCAAGGAAATTACCAGTATATACTGGTTGGAAAAGACGGGACTAACGAGTCCTGCCAGGAAGATATATCCATTAACCAGAAGGATATTGTGGAAATTCAGCTGGCCAAGGGGGCCATGAGGACGGGGATAGATATTTTACTGAAAAACGCGGGAATAGATTTTACCCAGATAGATAAAATTATAATTGCCGGGGCCTTCGGCTCCTATATAGACCCCAAGAATGTAATCAACATAGGGATGTTTCCCAATGTGCCCCTGGAGAGGATAATACAGGTGGGCAATGCTGCCGGCGTGGGCTCCAAGATGGTCCTTATTTCAGCTGCAGAGAGGAAGAAGGCTGAAGGTCTGGCAAAGAAGGTTAAGTACCTGGAGCTTACCACCCATCCTGAATTTCAAGACTATTTTGTTAACAGCCTCAAATTCCCCCAGCCGGAGGAAATTATATAAACGGTAAATATTATGGCTTTTATTAAAAGTAAGAAAACCCTGATTACCATACTGTTTTCTGCAGCAGTCCTGTTGTCTATTATCCTTATTGTGTCTCCAGCGGTAAGCTGCAGGGCATTTGAGCTGGAAGGGAATGCGACACCGGCCAATGCAGACCACAGGGATTTGAGCGGAGCAGATAAGCTGATTGTGGGAAGCGATACCTCTTATCCGCCGTTCGGTTTTTTAAACGAGCAGGGAGATGCGGAAGGGTTTGATGTAGAGATAATAAAGGAGATAGGGCAGAGGCTCGGCAAGGAGATAGAAATAAAGCCGCTGCCTTTTGACTCTTTGTACAGGGAGCTGGACGAGGGAGGTATTGACCTTATAATATCGGCCCTGACGGTTACTGAAGATAAGAAAACGGCGGTGGACTATTCCGAAACCTACTACCAGCTGGAGTATCTGCTGCTTTCTTTAAGTGATGCAGAGATAAGGTTAAAGGAAGAGATGGAAGGCCAGATGGCGGGGATTTTAAACATTGACAAGGGCTGTATGGCAGAAGAGTTGTTGTCGAAATATAAGGTGACAGAATATGATGACATAAAGGTGATGATTGAAAATTTGAAGGCCGGAGGGATTGAAGGGATGATTGTACCCAGGCCTATAGCCATAAATATACTGGGCCAGGACGGCAAGATGTACCGGGTTCTGGATACATTTAAATCCAGCCGGGAGTTTGTGATTGCCATGAGGAAAAATTCAGGTATAAAGGAAGATATAGACCGCATAATTGAAGAGATGAACCAGGATGGTACACTGACAGAGATATATGACCGCTGGTTCTCTCTGGATTAACTTTTTTATCGATAAAGTTGCTGATATTTTTGCCCAATTATTATTTAGTAATGTTATAATACTTACATATTATTATCACAATAGTTATTTACGGGGGGATGTTATGCTGATTGTAGGCGAAAACATTAGCGTCACTTCCAAGGCTGTGGGGGATGCCATCAAAAACAGGGATGGCGGACCCTTGGTAGACATGGCAAGGGAGCAAAAAGATGCAGGCGCACATTATGTGGATGTTAATATTGGACCTGCTACCAGAAACGGGGAAGAGACCATGCAGTGGGTGGTAAAAACCATACAGGATGAGGTGGATATACCGCTTTCACTGGATACCAAGAATGTGGATGCACTAAAAGCAGGGCTGGAAGTGCATAAGGGCCAGGCAATGATAAATTCGGTAACCGGGGACCAGGATAAGCTGGATGCCCTGATGCCTGCAGCAAAGGAACATAATGCCAAGATTGTAGGCATCGCTTTAACCGAGAAGGGGGTTCCCCCCGATGTGGACAGCAGGGTTGAAATTGTCATGAACATAGTAAATTCAGCCATGGAGCACGGCCTTCCCCTGGAGAATGTCTATCTTGATCCGGTTGTACTTCCGGTTGCAGTACTGCAGGAACAGGTACATAACTGTATTGATGCTTTGAAGGTGTTCAAGCAGCTGGAGGAGCTGATGGGGCTGCCGGAATCGCCCAGGACTATAGTCGGGCTGTCCAATGTATCCCAGTCTTCTCCGCCGGAACTAAAAAGCCTGCTTAACAGTACCTATGTGGTTGTGCTGTTAAGCAATGGGCTGGATGCAGCCATAGTTGATCCTTTAGATAAAGAAATGATTAAGTCCATTAAGACTTTTGACATACTTACCAACAGAATATTATATGCGCATTCATACCTGGATAAATAAATTTGATTTGCTGATTGCAAACTATAATATTTCTATGATAGAATTATTACTTGAGGGGAGTTATTAAAAAGTGGCGTCCAGGCTTTTTAAATTGGCTCCCCTCTTTTTGTGCCTTGTCTTCGTATAATCTTTTATATTGTTTGATATAAAAGTATTATATAAATTATATTAATATTAATTGTATAGTTTGTCAAGTAATATATTGATTAATTTATTATATTATAATAGATTAAAGAGTAGTTTTTTATTTTAATAGTTAAATGGAGTTATCGTAATTTAAAATATTTTGATTTTTTAAGGGATTTGCAATAGAATTAGTAGAAATGAAAATAATTTAGATGCTTTGAAGCTTTTCCTTAAACTGGACGCTTAGGGGGAGTGGAGCAAGTAGCGTAACCGGCTAAATATAGTCGGTTTTTTGGTTTTATGAGAAAGTTTTGTTATACATTTTTAGCAGCAGGCTTTTTTAGTTTTTTTGCTGCCCAGAGGTTTATTTTTGCCGCCAGCGGTGCTGCTGAAGGGATTATGGGGGGGATAAGATTTGATCCCCTGTATTCGGTTCCGGGTGTATTGCTGCTGGGGGGCATAATTGTTATGGTAAGGATCTGGCTTTCAAAAAGGAGAATCACCAGGTGGAAGCATGTCTGGGGATCCAGGACAAGGTATAGGAGGGAGGAAAGGTAGGCCTTGTGGAAATAAAAAAAATTTTTAAAAAATAA
>JBNJCW010000109.1:0-3116 GCA_051744345.1 Actinomycetota bacterium | reverse complement strand
TCACTCTTCTGCCCAGTTCCTGGCCTTAGCTACTGCCTTCTGCCACCTGCTGTAAAGCTGATTCCTTGTTCCGGCATCCATATCCGGCATGTAACCTTCATAACCGGTTCTTTCCTTAATCTTATCTTTACTGTCCCATAGGCCAATTGCCAGGCCTGCACCGAACATAGCACCCAGGGCAGTAATCTCCTGCAGGTCAAGTTTCAGTATCTTCTTTCCGATAATATCGGCAAGTATCTGGCAGAAAAGCTTGTTCTGGGAGACCCCTCCATCTATTTTCAAGGTTTCTATATATAGGTCAGTATCTTTTTCCATCACATTTAAAACATCCAGGGTCCGGTAGGCAATAGCCTCAACTGCTGCCCTTACAATCTGCCCCTTACTGGTAGAACGGGTAATGCCTATAAGCATCCCCCGGGCATAAGGATCCCAGTAGGGGGCCCCCATTCCAGTAAGGGCAGGGACCATAAAAAGGTCCTTCTGATAATCCTGCCTGGATGCAAGAAATTCAATATCCTTGTAATCAGCAATAATTCCCATACCCTCCTTAAGCCACTGGAAGATGCTCCCTGTATTGTATACAGAGCCTTCCAGGGCATAAAAGACGTCCCTGCCGTCACCATAGAAAATAGTAGACAGCAGCCCGTTTCTGCTGATAATTTTATCTTTTCCGCTGTTCATCATTATAAAGGAGCCGGTGCCGAATGTAGATTTTACATCCCCTTTCTGGAAGCAATGGTGGCCGAATAAAGCAGCCTGCTGGTCGCCGAAAACAGAGGCAATGGGAATCTCTGTTCCAAAGGGAGAATCTTTTTTTGTTTTCCCATAAAGGTCTGGGCTGTAACTGGGTGCCAACTGGGGTAGAATCTTTTCAGGCACCCCAAAAAGCTCAAGCAGCTGGCTATCCCATTGGAGGCTGCTTATGTTAAAAAGCAGCGTCCTTGATGCATTGGAATAATCGGTTATATGGCTGCCGTTAAGCTTGTAGATTATAAAACTGTCCACGGTGCCGAAACAAACTTTGCCTCTGGCGGCCATATTCTTTAGATTGCTGTCCTTCTCCAGCATCCATTCAATCTTGGTAGCGGAAAAATAGGGGTCGATGGTAAGCCCTGTTTTTTCCTTTACCAGCTCTTCATATCCCCTCTCATGCAATTCCTGGCATTTCCTGGATGTCCTCCTGTCCTGCCATACAATAAGTTTGCCCAATGGCTTTCCGGTTTCAGCATCCCACAAAGCCACTGATTCCCTCTGGTTGGTAATTCCTATAGCCAATATTTCCCTGGCCTCTATATTGCCCTTGTCTATTGCTCCCTCTATAACCAGCCTGGTTGCAGACCAGATATCATCCAGGTCTTCTTCCACCCACCCCGGCTGGGGATAAAACTGTTTGACCGGCTGGAAAGCCTGGGAGTGTATGCTGCCGTCCAGTTTAAAGATTATAAAGCGGACCGAAGTGGTTCCCAGGTCCAGCACCCCTATAAATCCTTTCCTGGAACCGCTTTTGGTTAACTTCTGGGGACTGCTCTGGGCTAAGAGTTTGGTGTTGGATAAAAGGACTATTTGTCCACCTCCATTAGTATTTTAAAAATATACTATATATTATAATCTAAACGCTAAAATTTATTAACCATCAAACTTTGAGTGCCCTACTTCTCACTTTCTTGATATTTCTGCTTGGTTTGAGATAATTAAATTGACTGGCAATACTAAAAAAACTTGGTAATGGATGGAGGTATCCAATGCAAAAAGTAACCCGTGATATAGGCAAATCAATTCTTGAACTTACTATTGGAGACATAACCAAACAGGATACGACAGCAGTAGTAAATGCAGCCAACAGCCAGCTGGCTCCCGGCGGCGGTGTTGCCGGGGCAATACATGCAGCCGCAGGCCCCCAGCTCTGGGAAGAATGCAAAACCCTGGGCGGATGCAATACCGGTGAAGCCAAAATAACCAGGGGACACCGGCTGCCTGCAGAATACATAATCCATACGGTAGGCCCTGTCTACAGCAACTCCCCCTCAGATCCGGTAGACCTTAGCAACAGCTATAAAAACAGCTTAAAACTTGCATCAGAGCATAATATAGACAGCATATCCTTTCCCTCACTGAGTACCGGTGCTTTCGGCTATCCTGTAGAAAAAGCAGCAGAAGTTGCCTTAAAAACCGTAATTGATTACCTGGAAAATAATCAGGATATAAAGCTGGTCAGATTTTCCCTTTTCTCCCAAAAAGACTTTGAGGTATATAAAAATACTTTAGAAAAACTAACCTGAGCTGTTTAGCATTTATTTTCTGCCTGAATTTAAGAGCACTTGGAGTATCCGCAATTCCTGCATACATAGCAGCCGCCCTCAGGCTCCATAATTCCCCCGCATCCATCTTCAGGGCAGATCATTATAGACCTGGGACCTCCCTTGACATCCAGGTCAAATTTATTGGTACCTTTCAGGTAAAACTCCATTGCCTTTCCGATAGCATCCGGACAGGAAAGGACATGGGTCTTATTGTCGGCAATACAGGTTATGCACCTGATACCCTCCAGCTGGCTCTGTATGGAACCTATGGCAATACCTGAACGTATGCTTATGCTTATAAGCCTCCCTATGGCTTCGGTTAATGCTGAACAGCCTTCTTCTCCGGTATTGGTAAATACTTCACATATCCCCTGCTCATCAGAATTTACAGTCACATACAACTTTCCGCAGCCGCCAATTACAAATTTTTTAGTCATTCCCCTGGTTACCTCAGGCCGGGACCTGGGCTTGATGGTATCCAATAATTGAACCTTCTGTTCCTGCTCCTTATTTTGAGCTTTCTTTTCTTTTTTCTCTACCTGAAGTACCTGGCTTTCCCTGCTGCCGTCCCTGTATATGGTAATGCCCTTGCACCCCAGCCTGTAAGCCAGCATATAAACATCCTCAACATCTTTTTCCCTGGCATTATTGGGGAAGTTTACGGTCTTGGATACCGCATTATCTACAAACTTCTGGAATGCAGCCTGCATCCTTACGTGCCACACGGGACTTATCTGGTGGGCGGTAATAAATGTACGCCTGTACTTCTGCGGTACCTCTTCCATGCCGTCCAGATTTCCCTGTTCTGCTATTTTA
>JBNJCW010000108.1:0-3201 GCA_051744345.1 Actinomycetota bacterium | reverse complement strand
ATATTCAAGGATCTGGGGGATATAAAGGAAGTGGAAGAGCCCAGAAAAGGTTATGGGTCAGGTTCCTTTGTGGTGGTGAGGGCTGCAAAGAAGAAAAGCTAGAGATCTATTCTGTACACCCGCCAGGTCATGGCAATTTTTCCCAGTTTGAATATTGGATTTATTATATCCAGGTTTATATCTGCCAGCTGTGATGCTGATCCGTGGGTTATACCTATGGAAGTTGCGGCTTTTGCTATGGACCAGTAAAGTCTGGAGTCAAGCCCGTTTTTCCTGTATTCTTTTTTTATGCCCAGTATAAGCAGCCTGGTTCTGGTAAAGCTTTTCTGCTTCAGCTTTTTCCTGATTTTAAAGAATATGGCTATATCCCGCCTCATGTCCTTTAAAGCATAGAAGTTATTGCCGGGGATATGGATATTTGCCCGGTCATAACTTAAGATAACTTCATTTATGTCGGGCAGGTTTACTGATACCGCTACCGGTTGCCCGTCTTTTTCGGCTATAAAGATAAGCTCTTCTAAAGCTATTTCCTTTATCCCCAGGGCCAGGGTTTTAAATTCAGGATAGGTCATTTTTACCTGTTGGGGGTGGTGGCCGTCATTCCATACCTGGTTATAAAGCTCCCTTATGATCCCAATCTCCTTTTCCAGGTTTGAAAAGGAGATGTTCCTTATCTTATAACCGTTATACTTTTCATGCCTTTTGGTGTTCAAAATCCTGGCGGTTATTCGGGTAATCTTATCCAGATAATTTTTGGAAAGCAGGGCATCTGTGGATACGCTGTACCAGTCATTTTCCTTTACAAACCCGTACTGGTCGAAGTAGTCCTGGTAGTAGGGGGCATTATAGGGTTCCATAAAGTAAGGCTGGTTTTCAAATCCTCCTATAAGCAGTCCTATCTCTCCTCCGGCATTGAATTTTGCAGGGCCGATTATGGTATTACAGGAATTGGCTTTAAGGTAGGAGGCGGCAGCATCAAGAAGCATAAAGGCTGTATCTTTGTCATGGCTGGATTCAAAACAGCCTATCCATCCGGTTTTTAGGTCATAATTGTAATCTATAAAGGCAGCTATCCTTCCTGCAGGTCTCTTGCCCCGATAGGCTACAAAGTACTTAATTTGGGTATGGTCAAAATAAGGGTTCCTTCCTATCAGTGGCGGTACCCTGTATTTGGTGGGATTTAGATCAGATAGCTCCTGGAGCATTAAAGGAAATATTTTGTTTGACTGTGGCAAGCGATACCACTCGATATGATAGGGTACGGTAATAAATTCCTTTATCCTGTTAAGGTTCAGGCTATTAAATTTTCCGGGGATGTATTCCCCCAGCTCTAATACAGATGTGTTTGCCATATAATCCAAGTGTAAAAGGTTTTGGCAATATTACTTGTATTTTAAGATTTTTACAATATAAAATTCTCTGAAAATATATCCTGTAAGAATTTTAGGCATCTCTTGAGGTTACACTGTTTTTAATTACTTGACATGCCGGAATTAATTATTTAGTATTCTAATATTTAGAAATCTAAATAATATTTATGAAAGAAAATAGCGGCATAAAAATCGTACTGGATATTTTAAAAACCCTGTTCAGTCTTAAAAGTAAGCTGGTAGGGGATATCAGGGTACATATGGCCGGGCATGATTTAAGCAGGTCAGAGGTTTTTGCTTTGCTTCATATATACACCGGTAAAAAGGTAAACATGGGTAAATTGTGCAGGGAGATGGATTTAAAATCAGGCAGCCTTACTTCGGTGATCGATAACCTGGTAAAAAAAGGCTATGCTGAAAGGGATTATGATCCTGGTGATAGGAGGAAAGTAATAGTAACTGTTACCGGTAAAGGAAAAGAGATTGCTAAGAAAGTGTGCAGCTATGTTGAGGGTAATGCTTTGGCCAAGATTGAAAAGCTCACTGAAGAAGAGAAGAAAGAATTTTTTGAAGCATTGGAAGTTTTAGAGAGAATCACCAACAGGCTGGGGGTTTAGGTGCAGAAATTAAACCAGAACATAGAGCATCTGGAAAACAAGAGGATAGGCCCGCTTTTGGCCAAGCTGGCCATACCTACCACCATCGGGATGGTGGCCAACAGCTTATATAATATCGTAGATACCATTTTTATAGGCAGGGGCGTAGGTACCCTGGCTATAGCAGGGGTGGGGATAGTCTTTCCCATACAGATGATTATAATGGCTCTGGCCCAGCTGATAGGGCTGGGGGCTGCTTCTATGGTTTCCAGGAACCTGGGTAAGAAGAATTACAGGCAGGCGGCTCAGGTGGCCGGCAATTCATTTTTAGCTATAACCATGCTGGGGGTTATGGTGTCGGTTGTAGTGTTTGTTTTTATGAATCCTATACTGAGGCTTTTCGGGGCTACTGAAAACATACTGCCCTATGCCCGTGACTACCTGTCTGTTATAGCATTTGGCTTTATATTCTTTCCTTTTCTGGTATCCACCAATAACCTTATAAGGGCTGAAGGGGATGCCAAGAATTCAATGATTATAATGCTTCTGGCTACCGGGATAAACATAATACTTGACCCCATATTCATATTTGGTTTAAACCTGGGCATAAAGGGAGCAGCTTATGCTACCATAACTGCTCAGTTTATAGGCTTTATGTATGCTGTTTCCTATTATGTTTTTAAGAGGAGTTCCCTTGATATAAAAATAAGCCATTTTAAGCTAAAGTTTGGGATTTTAAAGGAAATGACCGGTCTTGGGTTTGCTTCCTTTGTAAGGCAGGTTAGCATGAGCCTGTTAATAGTTATAGTAAATAATTCCCTTAAGGTATACGGAGGGGACGTAACCATAGCTGCCTTTAGTGTAATAATCAGGTTGATGATGTTTATAACCATGCCTCTCTTTGGTATTGTAGCTGCTGTACAGCCTATGGTTGGCTATAACTACGGGGCAAAAAATATGGCAAGGGTGAAGGAGTCGCTTAAGGTATCTGTTCTTTCAACCGCCGTAATTGGTGCATTCTTCTCTCTGGTCCTTATGGTTTTTCCCGGTCCTATCATAGGATTGTTTACAAATGATGCCAGACTTGTATCCATAGCTGTTTTTCCTTTACGGATGATGACAATGCTCTTTACCCTGATCGGGTTTCAGATTATAGGGGCTGGATTCTTCCAGTCTATCGGGAAGGCTGTGCCCTCCATAATTCTTTCCATGAGCAGGCAGATATTGTTTTTAAT
>JBNJCW010000107.1:0-3380 GCA_051744345.1 Actinomycetota bacterium | reverse complement strand
GCAGTTACAAGCTCAAGGAATCTTTCCAGAAAAAGTGCTAATTTTTGGCGGATTATTCTAGATATTGAAAGGGATCAAATATCATGTTTGAGGGAACCATCTATAAAAAAACAAAAAAAAATCTGGCAATATTAACAAAAACCGAGATTCTTAAAAAATTCTACCTTGGCGACGTGTCCCTGTTTGTTTTGGGGCTGTTCCCGGAATATGTATTCTTTGATTACCGGTACCCGTCTACTAAGAATTTAAGCTCCGGGGTAACTGGAAAATTTAAAAAAACAGCTCAAGAATACGAAAGTGAAGAGAAAACATATTACAAAAAAGCGGCAGAAACCAAAAAGACCTGAAGCCTGGATATAGCAGAAGTTTTAGGGGAGATGGGCAGAAACTTTAATACAGCTAAAAGGATACTCGACTTTGTTGCCCAGCATTACCCGCATATGGTAAAAAACGAATTCTTTGATTTGTAAAGGTATCCTTTTCTAGCTTTTTTAGTACCGGCAGCAAAAATCATAATTTTCGCTTTTTAGGAAAAAATATGGTTTACCCTCAATAAACAGGAAAGTCTAGCCTTTTGGGATAGCTTTTAATTAACGGGGCAGAGGATCCTGGCAGCCGGCTGGGATAAATCTATTACCAAGGATTATCAGATCCCTTGTATTTTTTTAAAAAAATATTTTTAAAAACCGGATAATATGCTATATTTAATATATTAATATATAAATATATATAAAGGTAGCTTATATGCAAAAATATTTAAAGAATCAGTTAACTGAACTTTTTGGAGACAGGGTTACTTTCAATAAAACAGAGAGAATGCTTTACAGCCACGATATTGCAGCTATGCCTAAACTCATAAAGCCGTTAGTTGGAAATACCGCACCCCGGGCAGTGGTACAGCCGCTGGATGAAAAAGAAATTATTGCCCTTGTCGGGTGGGCTAATAAAAACGGCATTGCCCTGGTGCCCAGGGGGAGCGCAACATCAGGGTACGGCGGTGTTCTGCCGGTCTCCAATGGCGTAGTGGTAGACTTTTTCAGGATGAACCAGGTTACGGAGATAGATGAACCTGGTAAGGAGGTAAGGGTACAGCCGGGAATAATCTGGGAGAAACTGGACAGGCAGCTTAAAAAGCAGGGTCTTACCTTGAGACTTTATCCTACCAGCTATCCCGGCTCTACGGTCGGGGGCTGGCTGGCCCAGGGCGGTTCAGGCATAGGCTCTTACCAGTGGGGCCTGTTTAAAGATAATGTAATAAGTGCAAGGATAGTTATGGCGGACGGCTCGGTAAAAGAATTTAAGGGAAAGGAGCTTGACCTTATTTCTGATGCTGAGGGGACTACTGGTTTAATAACTGAAATAAAGCTTAGGGTAATGCCTTCAGAAGAGATGCTGGTAAGCGCATTGGGATTTGAAGGGGCTTGTGATTTGAAGGTTTTTTTACAGGCTGTGGTGGAAGAAAAGCTTCCTGTATGGTCCCTTCTTTTTATAAACCCCCATATGGCTGAGCTTAAAAACCAGTCACCGGAAAACAGCCACGACAGCGGAAAAAAGATTGAATTGCCCAAAAAATATATAGTCACCCTTGCATACAGGAAGAAAGACAGCCAGAAAATAAAAGACAGGCTTCCCGGGATACTCAAAGAAAGCAGGGGAGAGGTGCTGGGCGATGAGATAGCCAGGCATGAATGGGAAAACAGGTTTAAAATAATGGTGGTAAAAAGGATAAGCCCAAGCCTGGTGCCGGCAGAATTTATAATACCCCTTTCTTCCCTGGAAGAAGTGCTGGGAGAGATAACCCGAAAGGTGAAAAAACCTATTATAAAGGAGGGCATGGTCATAAGGGAAGGCCGTGAGGGGAAACCTGAAGTGGTGGTCTTAGGTTTTATACCCAGTGATCAGCGCAAATTTAGCTATAATTTTGTATTTGCCCTAACCCTTACCATATTAAAGATTGCCCAGAAATACGGGGGCAGGCCCTATGCTGCCGGCCTTTATTTTGCCAGGAAGGCAGAAGAAGTACTGGGCAGTGAAAGGTTTTCCTCCATGAAGAGGTTTAAGTCAGAAACCGATAAGAATACAATACTTAATCCCGGAAAGATGTTCGGCAGCAGGCTCATAGATACAGCTATGGGTATGGCTGAAATACTGGAGCCGCTGGCCCGGCCTCTGGGCAATAGCGTGTCCACAGAGATAGGGGAGAGGCCCTCCAAACCGGTTAGGGGCATTCCTTCAGATGTAGCCTGGTATGCTTACAGCTGCTCCCAGTGCGGATACTGTGTTCCTGAATGTGACCAGTTTTATGGAAGAGGCTGGGAAAGCCAGAGCCCGCGGGGAAGGTGGTATTGGTTAAGGGAGTATATGGAAGGAAGGCAGAAATGGGATCAGCAGATGATTGATTCTTTTCTTGCCTGCACTACCTGTGAGCTATGCAATATAAAATGCTCGGTAAACCTTCCCATAGAGCCTTCATGGATGAAATTAAGGGGAATCCTGATAAATGACGAGAAAAAGATGACCATACCTCCGTTTGAGATGATGTCTGCAGCGCTGGGCAAGGAAGGCAATATCTGGGCCGGCTACAGGAAAGACAGGGACAGCTGGTTTCCGGAGGATTTAAGAAAGAAACATTACAACCCTAACCGCAAGGCATCCGTAGCTTATTTTGCCGGATGTACGGCAAGCTATGTGGAACAGGATATAGCCATGGCTACGGTCAGGCTGCTTGATGAGGCCGGTGTTGATTTCAATTATATCGGCAGGGAAGAAAACTGTTGCGGGACACCCATGCTGGTATCGGGCAAGTGGGATGTGTTTGAAAAGGTTATTAAAAAGAATATCGAGACTGTCAAAAAAATGGGGGCGGACACAGTGGTGTCTTCCTGTCCTGCATGCGATATGATGTGGCGCCAGGTCTATCCCCAGTGGGCCGAGAAACTGGGTATTGATTATGGCATAAAAGCCGCCCACTACAGTGAAATTGTAACAGAGAGGATAGCAGATAAGCAGTTTGCTTTCCCCGAAAATGGGATGGAGCCTGTTACTGTAACCTGGCATGATTCCTGCCATATAGGCAGGGTATCCGGTGTCTATGATGCTCCCCGAAAGCTTATAGAGGCTATTCCCAATGTCAGACTTAAAGAAATGGAGTATAACCGCCGGGATGCACACTGCTGCGGAAGCGTTTTAACCCTTATAAAGGAGCCTCCGGTTGCTGCCCGGGTAGGTAAACTGCGGCTGGATGAGGCTGTAGAGGCCGGGGCAGATAAAGTACTGGCCTTATGCCCGTGTTGTGAATTCCAGTTCAGGGTAACCAGGGACAAAAAGAATATGCCGTTGGATGTAGTGGATCTGGCAAGGTTTGCTTCCTCAGCCCTTGG
>JBNJCW010000106.1:0-3432 GCA_051744345.1 Actinomycetota bacterium | reverse complement strand
AAATCCCGGGCTTCTTGGTTTGGCGTCCTCAAACTTAAAAAACTTTTATCTAATTGGTAAAAACAGTGGTAACCACTCTTCTGCCATTATTTTCCGCTACTCCTATACCCACGCTTCTGTACTGCGGCCTTAATATATTGGCTGCGTGGGAAGAGCTGTTCATCCATGCATTGGCAAATACCTGGGGGCTGCCTGCTGAAGCAGGTTTTGAGTGGGCCAGGTTTTCCCCTGCATTCTGGTATCCTATTCCGTTTGCCTTAAGCAGGTTGAATATATTGGTGCCTTCAGGCGTATAGTGGGAGAAGTACCCCCTGGAAAGCATATCAGCGCTTCTGGACCTTGCCACGTTGGTCAGTGCCTGGCTGGAGGCCAGTGCTCCCAGGCCGTTTGCTGCCCTGATGGCATTTAACTGGTTTAGTATCTGCTGCTCATACCCGTTCAGGTTTGCAGAAGCCGGCTGCTGTACGCTGGCAACCTCTGTATGGGCATAAACGGTGGAGCTTGCACCCTTAACTGAACCGGGATTTATGCCGTATTCTGCACAAAGGGACTTAAATTCCTGTGAATTTATGAAACCGGAAAGCACATATTCCCTGCCTTTTCCGCTGTTAAGGTCGGAAAGCCAGCTGTTAAGGCCGCCGGGATCCGGAGCCCGGTTAAAGAAAGCGCGATACATTACTTCCAGAAACTGCTCATTGCTGGTGTTTTTGCTTTTAAATTCATCAGAGAAGATAAAGTTTCTGGCTACATCAGCACCGGAAAGTGACCCTGATCTCAGTCCGTTGGTCCAGCTGGCAAGCCCGCCAGGATCCGGATTTCTGTTAAGCGTTACCTGGTACATCCTGGTTACAAATGCGGTAACTCCGTCAGTACCCTGTACTTCTACAGTTGAAAAGCCCGAACTGGCAAAAAGCAGTACTGCTATTGTCAGTAGGGATATGATAAAAAGTATAAATTTTTTGTTTTTAAATTTCTCAACCATCTTAACCTCCTTAAGTTATTGCTGGTAGAGGCAAGATGGCTTACAGTTTTTTTGTGCATAAAAAAAGTAATAGCCGGTTGCACCACTGGCTCATTACATTTCCAGGTGCCCAAATAATGAAATGTAAGTCAACGCCTCTATTACCAAGCTAATGGTTATTTAATTTTCAAAGATACTTTAATTTATCTAACAATACATATAGTAATCCTTATAAGTATATATGTCAAGAAGATTTTTACTATTATTTATATAATTATATTATTGTAAATTAATATATACTTAATTTAATCTTATTTTGCTTAAACTTTAAAAAAATAACCTGTATAATTTATAGCGATGTTTGGGAGGATCGATATGGAACTAGAAGAGCTACTTAAAATAGAGGCAAAAAAAATTCCCGGCAATCAGGCTGAAAGGATTGCTGAAGAGCTCAGGGATGAGATAAACAGGCATAACTACTACTACTATATAAAAGATAACCCCATTATAAGTGATGCTGACTACGATAAGCTTTTAGGGATACTGGAGGAGCTGGAAGAAAGGTACCCGCAGATAGTTACAGGGGATTCCCCTACCCAGAGGGTGGGGGCTCCTGTAGAGGGGGGTTTTCCTACCGTAGAGCACGGGGAGAAGATGCTGAGCCTTCAGGATGCGTTTGACTACGGGAAGCTGAAAGATTTCCTGGACAGGGTTTACCGTGAGCTGGGCGAAGATGAGGTTGAATTTGTGTGCGAGCTTAAAATAGACGGCTCTGCCGTTTCCCTGGTTTATGAGGATGGCAGGTTTGTAAGGGGGGCTACCAGGGGAGACGGCATTACCGGAGAGGATATAACCTCCAACCTAAAGACCATTAAATCAATACCCCTGAGGATGCTGGAGGATGCAAAGGCCCCCGGCCGGCTGGAAGTGCGGGGGGAGGTTTACCTGGGAAAAGATGAATTTGCAAGGATTAACAGGCAGAGGGAAGAGGATGGGTTGGCCGCTTTTGCCAATCCCCGGAATGCTGCAGCAGGGTCCTTAAGGCAGATAGATCCTTCGCAGACGGCCAAAAGGAGGCTTAACATATTCATATACGGGGCTGCAGGGGATAGGGAGCTGAAGGTCTCAGACCATTACCAGATGCTTTCCTGCCTCAGGAAAGCGGGTTTCAGGGTAAATCCCCACGTGAAGAAGGCAACAGGTTTTGAGGAGATAAAGGAGTACTGTGACAGCTGGGAAGAAGAGAGGAAAAAGCTTGCCTATGAGACCGACGGGATAGTTATAAAGGTAAATGATTTTTCCTACCAGGATAAGCTGGGCCAGACTTCCAGGAATCCCCGGTGGGCCATAGCATATAAGTTTCCTCCAGAGCAGGAGGTTACCAGGGTTACTGATATCAGGGTTAATGTAGGCAGGACCGGGGCCCTTACCCCGGTGGCCAGGCTCGAGCCGGTAACCGTGGCCGGCTCTACCATATCCAATGCTACCCTGCATAATGAGGATGAGATAAAAAGAAAAGATGTAAAGATAGGGGACTGGGTAGTCATACATAAGGCAGGGGATGTCATCCCGGAGATTGTAAAGGTCATAAAGGAGAGAAGAAACGGAACGGAGAAAGACTTTAAGATGCCCGGCAAGTGCCCGGTATGCGGCTCCGGGGTGGTAAGGCCTGAAGGGGAGGCGGTTACCAGGTGCATTTCCTTGGCCTGCCCTGCGGTGCAGTTCGAGGCTATTGTCCATTTTGCCTCTCGCGGGGCCATGGATATTGACGGCATGGGTCCCAAGGTAATACGCAAGCTTTTGGACAATACCCTTATAAGCGATCCTGCGGACATATACTTCCTCAGCTATGATGATGTATTCTCCCTTGAGTTATTCAAGGAAAAATCAACTAAGAACCTCTTGGATGCCATAAACAAAAGCAGGGGCAGGCCTCTGGCAAGGCTGCTTTACGGGCTGGGGATAAGGTTTGTCGGCCAGCATGTAGCCGAGGTTCTGGCTGAGGAGTTCGGGGATATGGAGAGCCTGATGGAGGCAGGGTATGAGGAGATAGAGTCAATCAAAGAGGTTGGCCCCAGGATAGCCAAAAGCGTGGTAGACTTTTTCAGGGAGGAACATAACCGGAAGGTGATTGAAAAACTTAAAAAAGCAGGGGTAAATTTTTCGGCTAAAATGCAGAAGGGAGAAAGCAAGCCGGAGTTTGAGGGCAAAACCTTTGTGCTTACCGGCAAGCTGGAGTCTTTTACCCGCGGCCAGGCAAAGGAGCTCATTGAAAAATTCGGGGGAAGGGTTACCTCCAGTGTAAGCAGGAGCACGGATGTGGTGGTGACAGGAGAGGATCCGGGCAGCAAGCTTGATGATGCAAAAAAATACAACATAAAGACTGTAGGAGAGCAGCAGTTTAAGGATATGCTAAGGTGATTTAAATCGGCAGTGGCAATAACAGGGTACTGAACATAAAGTGGAATGTA
>JBNJCW010000105.1:0-3661 GCA_051744345.1 Actinomycetota bacterium | reverse complement strand
GCTAAGTCTGTTTTAATCATTTATTTACTCCTTCCAACTATAGAAAAAAATTAATATAATCCTAACCAATATGGATAAAGATATTTTAGGTAAAGCAAAAGCTTTATGCAGAAAAAATAATGTTATATTTTTTGATCTGGGAATCATAGGCTACAATGAAGCATTCAAGCTGCAGCAAGATTTGTTCAGCCTGGTCAGGGACAAAGGATGCAGCGGCTTTCTGCTTATGCTGGAACACCCTCCGGTTATAACTATCGGGAGCAACCGAAGCATTAAAAACCTGGTTTCCGACAACCGGATTTTAGCAGACAGCAATATAGAGCTGGTGCAGTCCACCAGGGGCGGTGATATAACCTTCCACGGGCCCGGGCAGCTGGTAGGATATCCGATACTTAACCTGGACTTTTTCGGTAAGGACCTTTCCCTGTATGTCCATAACCTCGAGCAGTTGATAATCAACACTCTAAAGCATTTTGATATCCAGGGCAGGCGGGTTGAAGGCCGCCGGGGCATATTTGTGGGCAGCCATAAAATTGCATCGGTAGGCATAAAGATAAAAAGGTGGATAACCATGCACGGCTTTTCCTTAAATGTCTCCACAGACCTTGCCTATTTTAACCATATTATTGCCTGCGGGCTAAAGCAATACCCCCCGACCTCCATGGAAAAAATACTGAACAAGACAATTTCCTTAAATCATGTCAAAGAACAACTGATAACAGAATTTGAAAAAATATTTACAGAGATAACAAGAACCTAACCGTTATTCTCTTTTTTTAACACCTCATAGATTTCTTTTAGAACCTGTAGCGGTTCCCTGATAAGCCTCTTTGGGAAAAAAGGCATAAGTGTAGCCACCGCTTTTTTCATGTCCTCTGTCATCCGGTGAGGTTTGGTAAGTATGCGGTTTATAAAGTCTTCTGCAAAAACAGTCCTTAAGTGCCTCCTGTCAATCTCTATTTTCTTTCCGCAATCATCGCATTCCACGCTTCTCAAATAATTGCCGATATAGTGTACAGTATGGGGAACCTCTTTATTGCAGTTAATACAGAATAAAGTTATTTTTGCCTTTTCATCCTTCAATTTTTTCCCTCTTTTCTTTATGCACAAGGCTTCTTGCCCCTGGTTAAACTTACAAGACCATAAGCTCCGGATTCTCAATCAGCTCTACTATCCTTTCCAGGAACCTGGCTCCCATAGCCCCATCCAGTATCCTGTGGTCAACAGCAAGGGTTACCTCCATATAGGAGCGGGGCTCTATCCTGCCTTCCACTATCCCCGGTTCTTTATACATTGCCCCTACCGCAAGTATTGCTGCCTGGGGCGGATTGATTATGGCTGTAAATTGCCTTACTGCTTTATACATTCCCAGGTTGCTTACAGTAAAGGTTCCGTTTGATATCTCCTCCAGTGAAAGTTTTCCTTCCCTGGCTTTTTCTATGAGCTCGGTCCTTTTTTTGGCTATATCCAGTATAGAGAGTTTATCCGTATTATAGATAGTGGGAACAATCAGGCCTTCCTCAACCGCTGTGGCCATCCCCACATTTATATCGTCATATACAATATAGTTATCATCCTGATAAGAAGAGTTTATCTCCGGCATCTCTTTTAGGGCAGCAGCCGCAATCTTTAGAATGAAATCTGTATAGGTAACCTTAACCCCGTAAAGGGATGATGCTTTCTCTTTTAGGCGCTCCCTTAAAGATATGAGGTTTCCCACATCCGCTTTGGCCGTCTGCAGTATATGGGGAACGGTGGAATAGGAATGGCTCATCCTCTGGGCAATGGTCTTTCTCATCCCCTTTAGGGGTGTAGAGGATTTAACAGAAATCTTTTCCGGAGCAGCTTCCTTCTTAACCTCCCCTGCTTGCTCTTTTTGTTCCTCTTTTGCCTTAAGTATGTCGTCTTTTACAATTCTTCCTCCGGGGCCGGTGCCATCTATCTTGGTATAATCTATGCCCTCCTCCCTGGCCAGCCTTCTTGCCAAGGGAGATATCTTTATCCTTTCAGCTCCAGCCTCTTTGGGGCTGAATGATTCCACATCATCCTTTACAATCCTTCCCCCGGGGCCGGTGCCTGTAACTTTAGATAAATCTATCCCTTTCTGTTCTGCTATTTTTTTGGCCAGGGGACTGGCCTTTACCTTTTTTTCCGTTTCTTCGGTTACCGCCTGGCTGGTTACCTCTACCTTGGGCTCTTCCCTGGCAGTTTCTTCGACAGGTTTTTTTTCGGTCTCCTCTCCTACCTCTTCATCCTCGGCGCCTATATAGGCTACAACCTCGGTTACCGGAACCTCTTGCCCTTCTTCTCTTACAATCTTTTTAAGTATTCCGGAGTTGTAGGCTTCTACCTCCAGGGATACCTTATCGGTCATAACCTCAAACAGCACATCTCCTTCTTCTACCTTGTCTCCTTCTTTTTTATGCCATTTTTCTATAACCCCCGACTCCATGGTAAGCCCCAGCTTGGGCATTATTACTTCATGCATGCTTTCCTCCTAAAATGATGAGTACTAAATTTATTTTTAATAATTATAGTATATTAAAGCCTTCTATTTAACAAGATATATATTGCAATGCTGCAATTTTATTAAATACTGGTTAAAAGGTCTTTTATCCCTTTCTTGATCCTGTCCGTGCTGGGAATCATTTCCTGCTCAAGGACCAGGGAATAGGGTACGGGACAGTTTCTTCCCGCTACCCGGTGGGGAGGCGCATCCAGCCAGTCAAAAGCCTCTTCTGCAGCCTGGGTTGCAACTTCCCCCATAAAACCGCCAAAAACAGGCGCTTCCTCCACACAAAGAAGCCTTCCTGTCTTTTTAACAGACTCCAGTATCAGCCCGGTATCCAGAGGCCTCAAGGTCCTTGCATCCACCACTTCAACATCTATGCCTTCCCCGCTTTTTAACATTTCTGCGGCCTCAAGGGACCTCTGTACCATAAATGAAGTAGCTACCAGGGTTAGATCTTTGCCCTTCCTTTTTATGTCCGCCTTTCCGATAGGGACCTCGTACATCTCTTCAGGCACATCCTGCATATACTTTTTATTTTTATAAAGCAGCTTATGCTCTATAAAAATAATGGGGTTCTCGTCATAAACCGCTGATATAAGCAGGCCTTTGGCATCATAAGGGCAGGATGGCATAACCACCTTAAGCCCCGGTATATGCGCCACCAGGGCCTCCAGGCTCTGCGAATGCTGCTCTGCCGCTCCGGTGCCTCCTCCCCCCGGTGTCCTTACAACCAGAGGAACTTTTGCTTTCCCCCCGAACTGGTACCTTATCTTGGCCGCCTGGTTTACTATCTGATCCATGGCTATGGTTAAAAAATCTGAGAACATTATCTCTGCAATAGGCCTCATGCCGGTTACAGCACTGCCTATGCCTACTCCTACAATCGCTGCCTCGGATATGGGCGTATTCCTTATCCTCTCTTTTCCAAACTCTTCAAGCATTCCCACAGTTACCCCAAATGCTCCCCCGTATTCAGCTATATCTTCACCAACCAAAAATACATCCTCGTCTTTTCTCATCATCTGCTGCATTGCTTCCCTTAAAGCTTCAAGATAGGTTATTTTTCTCATTTTAATCTATATCTCCCTTATTTTCTTACAAAATAAACATCATCTTCAACTTCTGACGGGTCAGGGAAAGGGCTATCCT
>JBNJCW010000104.1:0-3783 GCA_051744345.1 Actinomycetota bacterium | reverse complement strand
GTGGTTAAGGGACCACTGCTGCAGGGACATAAAAGGGGAAGAAGTTTACAGCATTATGGACGGCGAAGCAGAAGATGTGGCCCCCGGGGCTAATGGGCTGATTTTTCACCCGTATCTTCAGGGGGAGGGCTCCCCTTATAATGACCCGGAGCTAAAAGGGGATTTTCTGGGACTGACCCTCCACCACGGAAGGGCGCACCTTATAAGGGCGGTGCTGGAAGGAACAGCGGCATCACTTAAGGACAGCATGGAATTCTTGAAGCAAAAAGGAATCGATATAAAGGGGAAACTGAGGTTCATCGGAGGCGGTTCGGCCAGCAGCCTGTGGACCCAGATTGTAAGCGATATGCTGGGTGCTGACGGGATTATTCCTTACTACCGGGATGCTTCGGTGGGTTCGGCTATGCTGGCAGGTATAGGGATAGGAGCCTACTCCTCATATGAGCAGGCACAGGAAAATATTGTTAGGGTGCTCAGGGAAGTAAAGTATAATAAAGTTAACCATGATATTTATAAGCAGTTTTTTTCTGTTTATAAGATATCACAGAAACAATGCCAGGAAATCTACCACCATAAGGGCTACAGGAGCCTGGCAGAAAAAGGCGAGGGAGATAAAAATGTATCTGGATAGATCATCTTATATGTTTGACATGGTGCTGTTTGAATTAAGGGATATTGTAGGCCGGGACAGTGTCTCGGTTAGGGATTCAGACAAGCTTACCTATTCGGTGGATTATTACTGGATTTCTGAGCTTTGGCATGACCGCTCGGATTCCATACCCACCGCAGATTTTATAGTACATCCCCAGAACAGCGGACAGGTATCCAGGATTCTGGTATTGGCTAATGAGTACAAAATCCCGGTTACTGTGTGGGGAGGGGGCGGAGGCTCCCAGGGAGGAGCCCTGGCAGTTTTTGGGGGAATAATAATGGATATGAAGAAGATGAACCGGGTACTGGAAATAGATAAAAAATCGATGACTGTGGAAGCAGAAACCGGCATACTTATGCAGAACCTGGAGTGGGAGCTTGAAAAACACGGGCTTTCTACCATGCATATCCCTGCCTCCATATTCTGCTCTACCCTGGGGGGATTTTTGGCCCACAGGGGAACGGGGGTTCTTTCCACCAAATACGGCAAGATGGAAGATATGGTTGTATCCATGGAGGTTGTGCTTCCTACAGGAGAGATAATAGAGAGCCTGCCGGTTAACAAAACGGCCAGCGGCCCTGACTTAAACTGGATTTTTATCGGATCGGAAGGAACACTGGGCGTTATAACCAGGGTAAAGGTGACGGTAAAAAAGATGCCGGAGGTAAGAAAATTCCAGGCCTTCCTGTACGAGGACCTGGCAAGCGGCCTGGAAGCAGGTAGAAATCTGATGCATGAAGGCATAAAGCCAAGCGTTATAAGGCTCTACGATGCTGAAGAGACTAACAGCCTGCTTAAAAGGGTTATGGGAGTAGACAGGGAAGGAGCCTACCTGGTATACGGTATTGACGGTTACAAGGATGTGGCAGAGCTTCAGGCCAAGCATGCCTACCGGATAGCCAGCAAAGGCGGAGAGGACCTGGGCACTGAAACCGGAAAAGACTGGTGGGACAGCCGTTACAAGTTCTTCTATCCCCCTTACTATTTTTCCATACCCCAGGCCTTTGGAACCTGTGATACGGTAGCCACCTACAAAAATATAGAGGCAGTCTACTGGGGTATGAAAAACTCTGTGGCTGAAAAATTCCCCCAGGCAAGGTTTATAGGCCATTTCTCCCACTGGTTTGACTGGGGCTGCATGCTTTATGCCCGGTTCATAATCGATAACCCTCCTGCTGACAAGCATGAAGCGGTTGATATGTACAATGATGTATGGAATACGGTTATAAGGGCTGCCGTAAAAGAAGGAGGGGTGTTAAATGAACACCACGGGATAGGGCTGAAGCTGGGAAGGCTTATGAAGGAACAGTACGGGCCTTCGTTTAAGATTATAAAGGATTTAAAAAAGATGCTGGATCCTAACCATATAATGAATCCGGGGAAAATGGGACTGGGGGTAAAATAATATGGAGATAGAAAAAACCAAAGAAATAATTAAGTCCTGCCGCTACTGCCTGATGTGCAAGCATGTTTGCCCTTCGGGAAGCTACAGCTATTTTGAATCTGATTATCCAAGGGGCAGAGCCCTTATCATGGATAGAATACTTGAAGGCAAAAATGATTACACAAAAGACATGATAGATGCGCTGTATAACTGTTTTCTGTGCGATTCCTGCCATGCCCACTGCGAAGGGAACTGGGAGCTTCCCAAGGCTGTAAAAATGGCCAGGTATGATATAGCATCCAGGGGGCTTGAGCCCGGCAGGGCAAAAAAGATAAAAGAGTCTTTAGAGAGTTTTGGCCATCCATTTGTGGGAGAGAGATTAAAGCCTGTAGAGATAAGCTATGAAAGGGGCTGCAAACTTCTTTACATAATGGGGCCGCATATAAGGTTTAAGCACCACAGCTTGGCAGAGGCTGTAAAGGGCATCACTGCTAAAGCAGGGGATTGTTTTTCTGTGATGGAAGATGAGCCTGGCTGCGGGGCAGTGCTGGATATGCTAGGCTACAGGAAGGAAGCTAAGAAAGCTGGGAAGCTTCTTTTTGAAAGGATAAAGGAAAAAAGTCCAGAGACTATTCTGGTTTCCGATCCGGTCCTCTACCATTGCTTAAAGAATGATTTTGCCGAATGGGGGCTTAAATTTGATAAGCGTGTCAGCCTGGAACATATAACGGGATATGTGTTAAGGAATATAGACGCAGGCAAGCTTAAGCTAAAAAAGATAGATAAAAAGGTGACCCTGGTCGATTCTGAATACCTGTGCAGGTTTTCAGGCCTTTGCTCCGAGCCCAGGGAGGTATTAAAGAAAACCTTTGGAAGTAATTTTATAGAGATGCGCCATAACAAATTACAGATGCTTCCTACAGGCGAAGCTGCATTCTTATTTAATAACAGCAGGGTTGAGGGCAGTGTTTTGGGTAAAAGGATAGCCGAGGAGGCAGAGACTGCGGGTGCTGATATAGCAGTAACCCTGTCTGCGGCGGCCAAGGAAAATATGCAGGGTGATTTTAAGCAAGAGGTGCTGGAATTCGGGGAGTTTGTACAAAAGTTAATTTAAGCAAGGCAGCAATTACAAATTTGTTAAAATTTGTGACCAGTAATAATGGGAAGCCGCAGCAGTAAATAGGTTGTTTTTGTTTCATCAATAGTTCTAACAGACTATAAAGCCTTGGTATTATCAGTTTTAATATCTGTGAGCTGAAAAGCAAATTTCTTTAAGCCGCTAACCGGCTTTTATTATCGGCCGGGGAAGCATCCTGATTTTTTGTACTGCATTATATATATCTACTGCTTGTTGTGAGTTTAGCCAAAATTGTGGGGATGTACCCAGAGCCGATGCCAGCTTAACCGCCATTTCTGCAGTAACAGAAGTACGATTATTTACTATACGGTTGATTACCTTTATGTCGCAGCCTATATGGCGAGCGAGTTGCTTCTGGGTTATTCCTAATCCTGATAAAAATTCTTCCTGAAGTATTTCACCAGGTGTAGTTGGTTTTCTTTTAATTATAAACATATTTTTTTCACCTCAGTTAAATGATAGTCAGCAATACTTACATCATACGCACCCGAGTACGACCAAACAGCAATAAATCAAAAAACCCCACTATATGGGCTAAATTAGCCTGTTTTTTAAAAAAGCAAATTCGATTTCGAGAAATCCTTGACTTTTTAGCCTATATATGAAATA
>JBNJCW010000103.1:0-3846 GCA_051744345.1 Actinomycetota bacterium | reverse complement strand
CTATTCAGGTTCACCTGGAATCTCTGGGGGTTTGTGTTCTGTACAGCAGCTGCCCGCATGCCGCATCTATGCCTTTTCCGAACCTTTGCCTTTCTATAACATTGATATTTCCCTGCTTAAGTACTTCCCTGAAGTGCCCAACGGCCTCCCTGGAGGATGGCTTTAACCTGCCGTTTCCGTTATAGGGGATAAGGTTTACCACGCACAGGGTATCCCCTAACAGCGCTATAAGCTTTTCTGCTTGTTCCGGACTGTCATTTAAGCCGTCTATCATTACGTATTCAAACATGACTTTACGGTTGGTCCGGCTTATATAGTATTTTACAGCATCCATAAGTGTTTTTAAGGGATACCTTTTGTTTATGGGCATTATCCTGGACCTTAAATCATCTGTGGGGGCATTAAGGGAGACCGCCAGGTTAACCTGAAGGCCGGTACTGGAGAATTCCCTTATCCTATCCGCTATGCCTGAAGTGGATACCGATATCTTTCTGGCACTTATATTGAACCTGTCCTTGCTGTTTAGTTCCTTCAGGGCAGGAACAACGTTGCTGTAATTTAAGAAAGGCTCTCCCATGCCCATAAAAACTACATTATTTACCGTCTCCCGGGATTTTTTAAGCAGCCGCAGGAAATAGAGCACCTGCCAGGTGATCTCTTCGGCTGATAGGTTTCTTTTAAACTCAAGCCTGCCTGAATGGCAGAAAAGACAGGCAAGCCGGCATCCAACCTGGGATGATACGCAGACAGTATTCCTCCGGCCGTGCTTTAGCAGCACTGTTTCTATGGTGTAGCCGTCATCAAGCTGTATCAGCGCTTTTGCCGTATCAGGCATTTCTACCGTGCGGGCCCTTATTTTCAAGGGCGCTTGCCGGTTAAGCTTTTCCCTTAATTGCAGGGGAAGGCTGGTTGCCTGCTGCCAGTCCTCTATAAGTTCCTTGTAGATGGCATGTTGGGCTTGAGCCATCCTGTATTCAGGTTGCCTGCGTAGTGCTTCTTTTAATTTAGCGTATCTCATTAAATCAAACCGTATATTTGTAAAATTATAAAAAATATAGCAGCTGTAAACAAAATCATATAGTATTATATTACAAACTTGGGCAATTAATTAACAGGCAGTTTGATGGGCAGAGCTTTAAATTACATACTGATCTTTGTTTTCCTTATAACCCTTTTGGCCGGCGGGGTTAAAATGGTATACGCCGAGGCTGCCGGGCAGGGGATTTATTTTTTTTATTCCGAAGAATGTGAGGTATGCCACCAGGAGCTTCAGAAGCTTGAAGAGATAGCAGAAAAGGATGCCGGTTTCTATATCAGGACCTATGAGATAGGCAAGGACAGCCAGAACCTGGAAATCCTTTTCTACCTCCTTGAGCAGTATGGAATGGAGGACTTTGATTTTAGCATTCCCATTGTATTTATAGGGGAGTCTGTGCTTGCAGGCAGGGGAGGCATAAGCAGGGGCCTGGGGAATGCATTAGATGAGGCTTCCAGGCTCCAATATGATCCTGCAGCCCGGCTGATAGATGCTTACAGTCAAAACGGTTTACTGGAAAGCCCCTATATCACTTTGCCCGCAGTTGTAATATCTGCGCTCATAGATTCGGTTAACCCGTGTGCCATTGCCATAATACTGTTTATGCTAAGCACCATGGTTTTAAGCAGGGATAAAAAGAGGACCCTGGCCTACGGCCTGATATATGCGGGGACTATCTTTGCAGTATATCTGGGATTAGGCTTCGGTATCATCTATTTTCTGGATAGCCTGCGGATTTCTCCCCTGTTTTTGGTGGCGGTGGGGGCAGTACTGGTGATAGCGGGAGCTGTAAGCATCAAAGATTATTTCTGGCAGGGCAAAGGGCCCAGCCTGGGGATACCTTCGCCCGTAAAAAAAGTTATAGAAAGAAATATACAGAAAGCCACCATCCTCTCCATGGTTTTCATAGGCCTGGTGATCAGTATTTTTGAGGCGACCTGCAGCGGTGCCATTTACCTGGGGTTACTCTCCATGATAGCTACCCGGGGCCTTGGCCTCAGGCTGACGGCTATGCTCCTGTTATATAATTTAATATTCGTCCTCCCGTTGCTGGTCATACTGGCTGTCTTTTATTTTGGCTTTCCGGTTAAAAAGCTGAACAGGTGGTTAATCCAGAAACGGCGAAAAACATATAGACTGATTGCAGGAATTGTACTAATATTTTTAGGTGTATACCTTGTAATATATTTTTTAACCAAATTATGACTAAGGTTTTAAGCATATCTTTTTCACTGCTGCTTCTGGCAGCAGTATTTAAGGGTTGCGGGCAAACCCCTCCCCAGGCCACTGGAGAGGCCATCCTTGCCGATGAACAAACCTCTTCACAATATATAGAAATAATTGACGTAGACCAGGCCTATGAATTCTATACTGAAGGCAAAAATGATTATGTTTTTATAGATGTAAGGTCTGAAGGTGAGTTTGAGAGCGGCCATATAGAGGGAGCATTTCATATACCGGTCTCCGAGATAGGGAGAAGGCTGGATGAGATTCCCCAAGATAGGCTTATTGTGGTTTACTGCAACGGCTCCAGCTGTGACCGGAGCGGCAAGGCTGCTCAAATTCTTGCAGACAATGGTTACCGGCCAGTTTATGACATAGGAGGCGGGGGGATTGTAGAATGGATGTATAAGGAATACCCCCATGTTAGGGAATAGGGGATATGAGGAAGGCTTTCTTCATATGGGAAATCCCGCAGCTGCTTGCTGCATTTGTACTGTACCTTGTGTTACGGAAAAATATTGCAGGCGCTCTTAATTACAAGGAGTGCAGGGTATATCTGGTAAAAAATTTTAAGGGGGGCATATCCCTTTCCTGGCTTATTTTCCTGGACTCCCGGCAGGATGATATGAAAAACATCGCCCATGAATACGGCCACAGCCTGCAGTCACTTTACCTGGGATGGCTGTACCTGGCCGTGGTGGGCCTTCCTTCGATAATACGTTCAATTGTATGGAAAAAATATGACCTTGACCCCAAAAAATATTTCCGGGCCTTTCCCGAGGCGTGGGCAGAGCGGCTGGGAAAAAGTGATTTGGAAAAGAAGGAATGTTAGCCTCCAGAAACAGGATAGCCGGGAAATTACCCTTATTGGGAAATTCAGTATACTGGTTTTCTCCCTCCTGGTTAAGTGAATTCAGCCTGATTTCTAATAATCGTTAAATAATGTTATGGTAATTTATGGCTTATATGCTTAAAAAAATTAACAGTTATATGAAGGGAAAATAATGGCGGTTCTAATCATTTACCACTCTGAGCATCACGGCAATACAGAAAAAATTGCCCTGGCCATGGGCCAGGTATTAAAAGCCGAGGTTATCAGTGATTCCCAGCTTGGAAAAGCTGGCATCGAACCTTACAGCCTGGTGGGGTTTGGCTCAGGGGTTTATAACGGGAAGTTTCACCAAAACATGTACAAAATAGCTGACCGTATAGGGAAGGCAGATGGCAAAAAATCTTTTGTATTTTCCACCGCTGGCTCGTTGAGCTATGGAAGGAGGGCTAATGAACAGTTCAAAAAAGAACTGGTATCCAGAGGCTTTAATCCGGTAGGTGATTTTACCTGCCCTGGATTCGATACTGCCCTGGGACCCCAGGGCATAAACCAGGGAAGGCCGAATGACAAGGATATTTCTGAAGCCCTGGGTTTTGCTGAAAGCCTTCTAGAATAAAAAGGGCACCACGTGGTGCCCTTCAAGCATTACATCATTGGCATTCCGCCGCCGCCGGGCATAGCCGGAGCTTTCTCCTTCTCCGGTTTCTCCGCTATTACCACCTCGGTGGTAAGCAGGAGTCCGGCAATGGAGGCT
>JBNJCW010000102.1:0-3862 GCA_051744345.1 Actinomycetota bacterium | reverse complement strand
CCAATATTTTGGGAATTGCCGGAAGCGGGTACCTGTGCTGGGTGCCATATATAGCAATTAGACCTTATCTGCCCCAATCCTTGCCTTCATTAAAGTAATGGCCTTAAATTGGAAGATTGTTTATGTAAATAATAATTTAACCGGCTACAGAGCTTGACACGCAGCAGCAATGGCTGTAGTATATACAGATACCAGGTAGGGGTATAGAAGCATAGATTCTTATAGCAGTTAGAGGAGGTTCTAAATTTACCCAATAAGCTTCAGGAAAATATTTGGAGTATGGAATATGCATGCTATCTTTAACCCTCAAGTTAGTTAAAGAAAAGTTCAGAGGATAAAATAGAAAATCCCGTATAAAAAAATATATATAAGGAGAAATATTTAAAATGGACCCTATTGCTTTTAGAGTGTTAGGATTAGAAATAAGGTGGTACGGAATTTTAATTGCCGTATCCCTTTTAATCGGACTGTTGGTAAGCTATTTGCTTGCAAAATACAGAGGCCAGAAAGAAGAGGAAATATTAAATTTTGCACCCTTTGCAATAATACTTTCCATAATCGGTGCCAGACTCCTGCATGTTGCAGTTAACTGGTCCTATTATATCAACCATCCGGCCCTTATATTTAGTTTCAGAAGCGGCGGCCTTGCCATCCACGGGGTTATCCTGGGCGGCTTTATCGCCCTTTTGCTGTTTGTCAAAATAAGGAAATTAGACCTTTGGTTATGGGCTGATATCCTGGTACCGGCTTTAATTCTGGGCCAGGCCATAGGCAGATGGGGCAATTATTTTAATCAGGAAGCTTTTGGAAGGCCAACCAGCCTCCCCTGGGGTATTTACATTGATCCTGCACACAGGCCCTATGGTTATGCAAGCTACGAGTATTTCCATCCTACTTTTTTTTATGAGTCAGTTATAAATTTTTCTTTGTTCTTTCTGCTTCTGGTAATGCACAGGTTTTATAAAAATAAACCAAATAGGCTTCCCCCTGGTTTGATATTTTCGATGTATCTGGGCGTATATGCTGTTTATAGGACCTTTATAGAGTCATACAGGATAGATAGTTCATATATCGGAACAGTAAAAGTGGTTTATATTATAAATATAGTTGCTTTAGCTGCTGCTCTTTTTATTAGCGGCTTTCTAATAAGGAAATTTAAGGAAGAAAAAAAATTAGAAACATAATGAGTTTGTGATTTAACTTTCTAATTATTAGATTTAAATTGTATGGGTTTATCTAATTTTTCACGGGCCGTTTTTTAAGTGAAGGCTGCCTTAGGGAAAAAAATCAGAGGAATTTATATTCACTTTTCAATTCCGGCTATAGCATTTTTTCCTGCAAGGCCTTCTGAATTTATAAATCCGGAACCGGTGTCCGGTTTAACCGGAATATGCAGATATTTTTTTAAGAAATGCCTTTTTATAATCATCGTTCTTGTATGAGAGAATTAAACAGGGCTCTCTTTTCGCCTTTTAGCCTGAAAGCCGCAGTTAAGAAATACTTAAAGCAATGGCGCACTTGACACCCATAAAAATTAAAGGTATTATACAGATACCCTGTAAGGGTATAATATGTATTTTACTTAAAGCTAAATGATGGGAGGTGAATAAAATGGCAGAAAAAGTAATAGATCCGGTTTGTGGAATGAAAATTGACAAAAGTGGAGCAGAAGCAACTTCAGAATATAAAGGCAGAACTTATTATTTCTGTGCAGAAGGCTGCAAGACTCAGTTTGAAAAATTCCCTGAGAAATATTTAGGAAAAAAAGAAGGAAACAGTTGTTGCTAAGCAGAATCATCATTTAATTGTTTAAAAAGAAATTATTTATCTTTCTGAAAATCTAAGAAAAAATGGTGAAGGTTCAAAGCGATTTAAATCAAGGGAATAAAAAAATAAAGCATAAAGGAGGAAATTATGTGGGGCAGAGCAAGAGATCCGGTATGCAAGGTGAAGGTTGGGAAAAAAACTCCATATCGGCATAAATTAAATGGCAGAACCTATTATTTTGACTCGGCTGCCTGCAGGCAGACCTTTAAAGAGAATCCGCAGAGCTTTATAGGTGGAGGGGTAAATAAGAATTTTATCCAAGAACTTTCCAGCTCAAGCGATGGAAAACGTAAAACATGCCACTAAAAAAGTTAACGGGCATAAAACTTGGAGAATTTTGGTTTCTTTATCCGGCGGGGATGCTTTAATAAAGAATATGACAGCAGGCAAAAATGTCTGGGTGGGTTTAATTAATGATAGAGAATAAATTAAAAAAAGATAATCTAAATAGAAGCATTTCTCTGCCGCCATTGCTGGTAAGCTTGTTTTTAGTATCAGTATCCATGTTTGTTTTTCAGGTCGTCCTTACCAGGGTGTTTTCTCCTATGCTCAGGTACCATTATGTGTTTATGGTGACTTCGATGGCTATTTTTGGCTTGGGCATAGGAGGAATGATTGTCTATAGATTGAGCAGGAAGAATACTCAGGAGCAGCTTATAAGCCGGCTCCCGGGATGGCTCCTACTCTTATCAGCATCATATATAGGTGTTTTTTCGCTGATATTTAAACTGCCGTTTATGAATCTGTTTGTGTTTTATTCCCTTCTGGCTGCTATTCCCTATATTGTAGGGGGAATCTTTATTTCCACGATTTTTAAAATCATGCCGGAGGATAGCCACAGGTTATACTTCGCTGACCTTTTTGGCGCGGGGATTGGCAGTCTGGGTGTAGTCATTTTTATGAATCAGCTGGGTGTTGCCAATACAATACTGCTTGTTTCCGGATTTGCCCTTATCTCTGCCCTTGTTTTAGCCTGGAGGCTAAAGAACAGTAATCTGAGATTAGCATCAATTGTTTTTATGGCTGTTTTAGTGCTGGTGGGTTCCTACCAGCCGGGAGTTGAACAATTTGAAAGCAGGTTCAGGGGATATTTTACAAGCCCAATGACTTCACTGGCAAGGATTAGAATGACAAACTTAGAGCACAAGCTGGAAGATTGGTCCTGGGATGCTTATTCGAGGACCGATGTTATTGATACCTCTAATGATAATAAAAGTAAAGTAGTAACTATCGACGGCGGGGCAAACTCCCAGATGTTACGATTTGATGGAGATTTAAGCAAAATGGAGTATCTCAGAGAAGATTTAAACTATTTGCCGTTTGATATGGGAAAAAATGAAAAGGTACTTCTTATAGGACCAGGGGGCGGAAAGGATATAGTATTGGCATTGCTGGCCGGCAGCAAAGACATTGACGCGGTTGAAATCAGCGGCGGAAGTGTGGATATGGTCAAAAGATATGCCCAATACAATGGAGATATTTATGGAAGGGATGAGGTTGATACATTCATCCAGGATGGAAGAAATTTTGTAAAACAGTCCGGGGAGCAATACGATATAATCTATCTCGCCCAGGTTATGACTGGGGTTGCAGAGACGACGGGTTATGCTTTAGCTGAGAATTTTATTTATACAAAAGAAGCCATCAGGGATTATTGGTCAGTTTTGGATGATGATGGCAGAATATCTTTTATTCTCCATGATGCTAATGATTTGAGAAAAATGACCCTGACCATGGTAGAAGCCTTGGAAGAGGCTGGAGTAGACAGAAGCCAGATTGCCAGCCATATTGCAGTGGTCAGTCAAAATAGCCGGGAAGGCCATGCTGATAATATTTTAATGCCGCTGGTAGTGGTTAAAAAATCACCGTTTACCATACCTGAAACAGAGCAGCTTCAGGAGATTATAGATAGACGCATGCATTCTCCGCTGCATCTTCCTTATATAAGAGAGGACAGCATCTTGAAGGGGTTTAGCGATGGTAATTTAAGCACCTCAGATTATTACTTTCAGGAGAATATGAACTTTATGCCCAC
>JBNJCW010000101.1:0-3954 GCA_051744345.1 Actinomycetota bacterium | reverse complement strand
TTGTTTATTATTCCTAAAAAAGTATAATAAAATCAAATGGATAAGCAACTGCTCATAAAAATTTTTGACGCTGCCAGCATGCAGCGTTGGAACGACCAGATAAAGATAGTTGAATTCAGCGAGCTGGATAAACAGGCCCAGAAGATGCTGGTGGCCTATATACTGGGAAAATTTGAAAAAGAAGTTGATGGGAAAGTAGACTGGGCCAGGATTATAAAAATAGGCCTTTTTGAATATTTCCAGAGGATTGTATTAACTGACCTAAAACCCCCTTTGTTTTACCGCATAAAGGAAGATAAAAAGAAATACCATGATCTGAATGAATGGGTGTATAAACAGATAGAGCCTGCCATAAGTTCTCTGGGCAACAGGTTCTGTGATGAATTTAAACAGTTTTTGCTCCAAACAGAAGAAGATACCGAAGATATTAACAAAAAGATAGTAAGTGCTGCACATTTCTATGTTACAAAATGGGAGTTTGACATCATCAGCAATCTCTCCCCCCGGGGGTTTCCTATTGAGGATATTAAGGAAAACATAAGCCTTACCCAGGAAAGGTACAGGAATCTCTACAGCATGAAGGAATTGCTTAGCTCTACCAGGCTCAGGGATTTTGTAAATATTTGCGGCCAGTTGAGATTCCAGGTACGGTGGAGCCATCTGTACAGGGTGCCCAAAACTTCGGTACTGGGACATATGCTTATAGTGGCAGTTATATCTTTTCTGCTGTCATTTTCCTCGGGGCTGGATAATAAAAACTGCATAAACAATTATTTTACAGGGCTGTTCCATGACCTGCCGGAAGTGCTTACCAGGGATATCATAAACCCGGTTAAAAAATCTATAAAAGGGTTGGATGAACTTATAAAGGGCTATGAGATAGAAGAGATGGAAAAAAGGATTTACGGCCTTATACCGGAATCCTGGCATGATGATATAAGGTTGTACACCGAAAATGAATTCAGTGATACGGAAAATAGAAATGGAAGTTTGGTTAAAGCAGCCGATGACCTTTCTGCTTTTATGGAGGCTTACCTTTCTATTAAAAACGGCATACAGAATCAGGATTTCAGGGATGCCATCTCTCATATCAGAAAAAAATACAGGGGTAAATACGTATGCGGAATAGGTCTGGATAAAATCTATAGCCAATTTGAAATTGATTAAAAAAATTTCTGCAATAGTAAAATACGCCGCTATCCCTAAAATTAATACCCTTAAAACTTAGCTATTTAAAAACCAAGCTGCTTTAATATAAAGTGATATACGGGGGATAAATAGCAAATTAATTCTATCTGTTGGGTTATTGATTGAAAATTAAATTTTGCAAATAACGCGGTTATATTATCTATTGATAACAAATACCCTTTAAATTATAGCTGAGGAGGCCAAGGAAAATTGGCATGGCTGACCGATGTCCTATTTGCGGGCAGGCTTCAGGCTAAAAAGGTATTCCTAAAGGCATATTCGTACGGCAGGCTATTTGTTTTAAGCCTTAAAATAGTGAATAAATTCTAAAAATAATTATAAAAACATTATTTTAAAAATATATTTGACAATTATAATATTTTTTGATAATATAATAATCAATCTTTGGGTGGAGGCAACATTCAGTGGTAATTGAAACCTGCAGGCGAAAGAATGCAGGATAGTAAATAAAATCTGGATGAAGCCACGAAGTTCAGGGATTAGCTCCAAGGTGTTGAGTAGCTAAGGTCCTAAGGGACTAGGGCAAAAGATAACTTGGAGCTTATATAATGTAAGTCTCTATTAAGTTTGATAGTATTTTAATTAAGAGCAAGGACTGTTCACTGCAACTGCCTCTCTAAAAGAAATATTGTAAAGCTAGAGAAATAGTATTTTTTGGAAGGAGGTAAGTATGCAAGGTAGTAAACTTTATGTAGGAAACTTAAGCTACTCGGTTACTGATGGGCAATTGGAAAAGTTATTTTCCTCTCACGGACAGGTTCAAAAAGCCAATGTAATTGGTGATAGAGGTTTTGGATTTGTTGAAATGGCTAACACATCAGAAGCAGAAAAAGCAAAAGAAGCTCTGGATGGAACAGACTTTGAAGGCCGTAATTTAAAAATTGATGAAGCGCGTCCTCAGAGGTAAAGAACAGACAGAACTTATAAGAGATATTAAAATAATCTAATTACAATGTAATTTATTTAGATAATATCTAATAAAGACCCCACTAACAGTGGGGTCTTTATATATGGGTGTGCAGAATGTCTTTGGGTTATTCTATATTAGCTTTATCAGTGTTTTTTATTTTTCCAATATTAAAAACCTCCCTCCTTTCCCTTTATTTTAAAGAAGCCAGAAAACATATAAGCTGAAGCTTTAGCCTGCCACTTCTCCCATAAAAATATTTTTTATTACTCTCCCAGCAGGGATATTTTCAGGCTTGGGCTGGATAGCAGGAAAATGCTAAAGCAAGATATTTTAATCCAGCATCTTTTCAGTATCAGGTGAGGGGTTAATATTATTCTGCAACTTTTTTTAAAATAATTAACCGGCCGGCCCGGATTGAAGAACTTGATACCTGATGACGATAAAGGATACAGGTAATTGGTAAGTAGACAGCTCTTTTAAATTAAATTTTATTTGATACAATTTAATCATTAATAAAAACGTTTTTATATAGGAGCCAAGCCATGGATATACAAAAAGCATACCAGCTGGCAAAAGAAAGCTATGCTGCTCTGGGCATAGACACCGACAAAGCCATAGAAAAAGTAAAAGAGATACCCATCTCCATACACTGCTGGCAGGGAGATGATGTGACCGGATTTGAGGCAAAAGAATCTGCACTTTCCGGAGGCATTCTCTCTACCGGTGCCTACCCGGGCAAAGCCAGAAACATAGGGGAGCTTACCAGGGATATAGACAAAGCGTTCTCCCTTATACCGGGGAAGAAAAAGCTTGCCCTCCATGCCATGTACGGAGACTTTAAGGGTAAGAGGATAGACAGGGACCAGATAGAGCCCGGCCATTTTAAATACTGGCTTTCCTGGGCAAAGGAGGCCGGCTTTGGCCTTGATTTTAACCCCACCCTCTTTTCCCACCCTAAACAGGAGAAGGGATACACCCTGGCAAGTACAGACAAAGGCATCAGGGATTTCTGGATTGAACATGCGGCCAGGTCAAGGGAGATTGCAGCCTATCTGGGTTCGGGGCTGGGTTCAGTATGCATCAATAATATATGGATACCGGACGGGGAAAAGGATATAACTCCCTCAAAATTTAAGCACAGGGAGCTTCTTGCACACAGCCTGGACAAGGTGCTTGAAAAAAAATACCCTGAATCTGATCTGCTGGATGCTGTAGAATCCAAGCTTTTTGGCATAGGCTATGAGTATTATACTGTAGGATCCAATGATTTCTACCTTCTCTATGCCTCCAGTAAAAACATTGCCATAACCTATGATACGGGGCACTTCCATCCTACCGAACTTGTATCTGATAAGATAAGTGCCACCCTTCCGTTTCTGCCGGCCATACTTCTTCACTTAAGCAGGGGGGTAAGGTGGGACAGCGACCATGTTCCGGTGCTAAACCAGGAAATAGCAGACATAATGGCAGAGATAAAGAGGGCGGATGCATTTGGCAAGGTTCACCTGGCTACAGATTTTTTTGACGGCTCCATAAACCGCATAGGGGCCTGGGCCCTGGGGGCAAGGACGGTAGCCAAAGCCCTGCTGTATGCTCATCTTGAGCCTACAGAAAAACTGGCCTCTTATGAAAGGGAGGGCAACCTTTTTGCCCGGCTGGCATTGTTTGAGAACTTGAAGAGCATGCCTTTTTCTGCTGTATGGAACCATTACCTTGCCAGTGAAGGGATTCCGGATGACAGCGGATTGATAGAAAAGGTCCTAAGGTATGAAAAAGATGTGCTGGCCGGAAGGGATGGAAAATAATTGTTTGTCCTTAAGCTGAATGGCTTATGG
>JBNJCW010000100.1:0-3957 GCA_051744345.1 Actinomycetota bacterium | reverse complement strand
CCAACTGAAATTTTATTAAACACTGACTTAGAATTTAAAGATAACTTAAGCACTGAAGAAATTGAAAAGGCTATAGACAAAATAGAAAAAAACCTAAAAAAAGAAATAGAAGGCCTCAAACAGATAAATATAGAAGCAGAACCAAATAACGGTTGAGTTTAATCCTTATTGTATTTTTTACCTCAAAAGTAAATCTTGATTCTGGCATAAAAATATATCTATCTGAATGTATAATCCTGGTTCTAACATTGTGTATTATGGCCAGTATCATGGACAAACTACTATGATGTAAGAATTAAATTCTCTTTAGGTTTACTAATTCATTAAAAATACGGTACGAAATTCCAATACTTGGGCTAGCAGTAAATAATCATGAAGGTCTACGATTTAAAGATTAACTTAAACAATCATTGTCATATATTTTAAAATCACATTTTGTTTACTTGTTCTCCTAAATATGCGAGCTGGCTTCAACCTCCAACATAATTTTTACTCCCGGCAGTTAAAAAAAATTGCCTGGAATTTTAAGCCAAACATTATTATCATTAAAAAAAGAAAAACACTTAATTGGAGGTCAAATGGATAGAACAGATATATTAAGCTTAAAAGGCAAGGTATCCCTTATAACCGGAGGGTCCAGCGGAATAGGGCTGGCTATTGCCGAAACCTATATAAAACACGGCTCGGATGTAGTAATTGTAGCAAGGAATAAGGAAAGGGGAGAAAAAATATCAAAAAGCCTTAACGGCTCCCAGGCCAGATGTACCTTTTTTAAGTGTGATACCGCAAACCATGACGAGGTTAAAAATACCTGCCAGAAAGTCCTGGATAAATTCGGAAAAGTAGACATACTGGTCCTAAATGCCGGTACAGAATTTACCGAGCCCATAAATGAAATTAAAATAGATCACTGGCAAAAGGTGATGGATGTAAATCTCAGCGGCCCATTTTATTTTATCAGATACCTCATAGACCCCATGTTAAACCAGAAAAAGGGAAATATAATTGTTACCTCCTCAGTTGCAACCCTGACCGGTGCAGGAGGGGGAATGCATTATTCAGCCTCCAAGGCAGGGCTTAAAGGCATAGTAAGCAGGATTAACTATGAACTTCTTTCCAAGGGCATACGGGCAAATCTTATCAGCCCCGGGGTTATTGACACCCCCATGCTCAGGAAAAAATATCCTGATACCCCAAAGGTTAACAAACTCCTGGAATCCCAGATTCCCTATGGGAGAATAGGAAAACCACAGGATGTGGCCAATCTTGCTCTGTTTTTGGCCTCGGATTTATCCGACTATATATGCGGACAGGATATTTCCATAGATGGAGGCAGGACTTTCCACCGGCGACCCAAAGGTTCCCTGGTCAGCTCCACTTACGATAAGGAAAAAGACTAAAACAGCACAAAGGCCCCTTTAAGAATACAGACTAATAGGCCCTCTTTTTTCTGATAAGCTGTACAATAATTACCAGCCCTATAACTGCCATTCCCGCTATAGCAGCTATTGTAACCGATAAATCTGCGGTAGCTGTATCTGCTAGCCTCTTTAGCATTATGCCCAGAAGGGCCCAGACAACCACCAGGCTGTAAAAAATATCATTTCTGGTAAAAAGTATCCCAAGTGTAATTATTATGCCTACCGCAATAACAGCTACCGTCCAGAACTGTTCACTCAAACCAAACCTTCTCCACCCTATATCTACAAGCAGAGCAGTAACATTGGCAATGGTTGCTATGGTTATCCAGCCAAGATAAACACTGAAAGGCAGATGCACCATGTATTTTTCTGAAGCTACCGCTTTGGATTTGCCCACATTTAATCTGAGGTAAATGGATATAAGGGATAAAAGCAGAAGCAGCATAATAATCAGGGAGGCCCATACAACCTCATAATGCCAGGCAAAGATCCAGGCCATGTTAAAAATAGAGGAAAGTATAAAAAGGATGCCTATCTTTTCAAACAGGCTTCTATCCTGCTGCCTGTTCCTGAAAGCAGCTACCACCTGGTATACAATAAATATTCCCAGCAGGATGTAGATTAACCCCCATATGGAGAAAGTCAGACCTGCAGGGACAAACAGGTTGGGATACTGATCTGAAAGTTGGCCGGTAGTCTTATTGTTGATGGGAAGTATGGTAGCCAGAGCATTTACTGCCACCACCCCCGCATACATAGCCAGGTTAATAAAAGAGAGTAAAATATTTTTTGTTTTTGTACCCATAGCCCTGCCCATCCGCTTATTTGATAATACATATTTTATTATAGTATAGGCTGGATAAATTTGTAAATATAATACAAATTAGACATATATTTCAACCATCCTATAATCGCCCACTAATGTGAAAATATATATGAAGCCGGCATTAGAATTTATCGCCCGGTATTGGTTCAGGGCCTTGGTCTACCTTACAGACCTCTTTATATAGTACAGGGTGCTTACAGAAAATATTAGAAGTACTATGAATAAATAAAACGGAAACCAGGTTATGGCAATAAAATCCGTATTCTTATTAGAAAACTGGACCAGGAAAATGACAAGCATTACAAATATGGAAAGTATAAGTGTAGTAAGCCCTGCCCTGCTTATATCCTGGTACTGCTTTTCATCATACCATTCCCCTATCTTATCCTTTAGCCTGAGCACCAGCCAGTAGGCCACTATCAAAAGGTAGGGCAGGACCATAACCAGGCTAACCGTAAAGATTCCCTTCCTTAAAGCCCATAAGGGGAGAAATACCGATAGCAATAAAAATATAGCCAGGCCTGATATGCCGCAAAATATACCTATGTACTGGGCATTTATAAAGATTGACTCGTCCCTTAACACCGCCTCTTTTCTGGCTGTTGATTTTAATCTTCTGCTGGTAAGAAAAATAGATACAAGCATTAATATCATAAACGCCCAGTGAAAGATTTGGCTGGCATAAAGTATTTGCCATTCACCCTGGGTCTGTAAACCCGCCCTGTATTCTTTGCCTATGTCGCTCAACAGGGCAAAGTCTGCCAAAACCAGCAGCATGGACATTACCGCCACAAAGAAAAGTGTTGAGCGGAAAATGCTTTCTTGTTTAAAAAACCTCAATTGCGCTGTAACCGCAAAAATGGCTATCAGATGAAAGAAGAATATCAGGATAAAAGATATCCCCATATAAACCTCCATCCTTCCAATTATATGGGATACATCTTCAAACATTAATATACCGGGCCTTACCTTCTCATAGAATATAAAGTTATAAATAAAGCCCGCTAATGATATAAATAAAAATACAAGTGCCAGTTTATTGCTGGTTTTAATTATTTTTTCCAATTTTGCCTCTCATTCTTCCTCAAGGTAAAAAATTTCTTCAACCGGTTTATTAAAGAATTTTGCTATCTTTAAGGCTAAAAAAACGGATGGGTTAAACTTGCCTTTTTCAATTGAATGAACAGTCAGCCTGGTTACCCCCACCTCATTGGCAAGTTCCTGTTGGGATATCTGACCATGTTCAAACCTGCATTTTCTTAAACTGTTTTTTAACTCTAATTTCGATATTTCCATAAAATATTTATATTATTATATACTAAATGTATACTATTATATACATTAAATGATATTTTGTCGATATTTTATTTTTATCCAGGATCGATTCATACCGGATTTGGTAAATGGTAATCTTAGCCAGACATTATGCCCTAAAGAAAAATCAAAGCATTTACCCGTAAAACTTACTTTTTGCTCACCCCAGGGTTAAAGATTGAGGCCTGCCACCGAACTCCTGGTTTTCTCTATGTCTTTTCCTTTAATCAAAAATTCGCCTGCTTTGGAATTTTCTTTTGCCTGCTCCTGGTTCCTGGCTCCGCATAAGGCAACTACACCCTCCTGTGACACCAGAACAGCAACAGACACCTGGGCAACAGTTAAATTATATTTCTGGGCAACAGGTTTAAAATCCCTGTCTATAACTGAGTTCAT
>JBNJCW010000099.1:0-3971 GCA_051744345.1 Actinomycetota bacterium | reverse complement strand
GGGCCAATCCCCATGGCATGGATGAGTATGTGGAGATGGACAGCGTTTTTGACCTTATAAGGGTTATGGTGCTTACTGCTATTGATTATTGCGGGTGATAGCTTATATTATAAATAAATTTTAAATTGACAATAAAAAGGAGAAGAAATTGCTAAATAACTCAAATTCAGGCATAAACCTAAGAATTAAAAAACTATTCCGGGGAAAAGAAAGCCTGGTAATCTCAGCACTAGACCATGTAATGGAATACGGTTACCAGGAGGGCATAGAGGATGCCCGCCAGGCTATAAAAAACTGCCTGGCTACAGATGCCCTTCTAATCCCCTGCTTTATGCTAAAAAGAAACTGGGACCTTTTTAGCGCCCAAGACAGCCCCGCGCCGGTGGTAAGGATAAACTGGACCTCCTCCTTCTACTATCCCCTCTCCTACCGGGAGGGTAACACCACCATAGCCACCACCGTAGAGGAAGCGGTAGAGGCAGGGGGAGAGGCAGTAATATGCTCTCTTTTTTTAGAGGAGGGCTCTGAGATTAGGGAGACCAATAACATAGCCATATTTAGCGAGGTGGTAAGGCAGAAAGAGAGGCTGGGCATACCCCTTATAGGAGAATGCTATGTGGTAGAGCATAAAGAGAGAAGCCCCCAGGAGGTACACGGCAAGGTTCTGAGGGTATCCCGGGTAATGGCAGAGCTGGGAGCAGACCTTATTAAGACCTTCTATACTGGAAAAAACTTCTCTGAGGTAGTAGATAATACCCCGGTACCGGTATTTACTATAGGGGCAGAGAAGCTAAACACGGACCTAGAGGTACTAAAGAAGGCCCGTGATAGTGTAGCCAGCGGGGCACGGGGAATCATATTTGGCAGAAACATCTTTATGGCCAAAAATCCTGCAAGGCTTATCTCTGCCCTAAATGAGGTTATAAATGAAGGGATAGCTCCTGAAAGGGCAGCTGAAAAATATGGATTATGAGGAGTGTATAGCTTGAATTTTATAGGAGTGGATATAGGTACTACAACAGTCAAGGTCGCTGTATTTGACCAGAAGGGTAATATTTTATCTTCTACCAGCCGGGAAAAAGAAATAGATGCTGATAAATCAAGTAGCGGTCCCAGCCTAAGCCAGGATTTTTACTGGGATAATGCCAGGAAGGCAATGGCTAAGGCAGTCAGTAAGCTGGAGAAAAAAGAAGTTAAAAAAATAAAGGCTCTGTCGGTTTCCAGCCATACAGATACCCTGTTTTCAGTGGATGGGAAAGGAAATGATGTGGCTCCGGTAATACCCTGGCTAAACAGCATAGGCCAGGAGGAAAAGGAAGAGGTTCTAAAAAATTTTGATATAGAAAGTATGTTTAAGGTAACTGGGCAACCCGAGCCTTCCAATGTGTTTTTTGGGATAAGGTTGCTATGGTTAAAAAAACAGTACCCCGCCAGCTTTAAAAAGGTCTGGAAATTTATGCAGGTTATGGATTTTATACTTTACAAGCTTACCGGGGAAGTGGTTGGGGAGCCCACTGTATATGACGGTTCCTATATTTTTAATATCAATGACCGGGATTATTATAAGCCCATGCTGGATTTTATAGGGATAGACCGGGAGAAGCTTCCCCGGATAGCAGGAAGCGGCACCAGCCTGGGAAAAATAGACAAGGAAGTAGCAGCTGATATTGGGCTTCCTAAAGATTTGGAAATCATTGTAGGGGCAATGGATCAGAACTGCAGCTCCTTGGGTGCAGGTAACTTTAGCAGGAAGGTAGCAACGGTAACCATAGGTACAGTACTAGCGGTAATGGTAAACATTGATAGGCCGGTATATGATATAAAGACCAGGATACCTGTTTACAATCAACTGTTTGATGACAACTATTGCCTGCTGCCCTGGAGCCCTCTGGGAGGGATATTTTTAAAATGGTTTAAGGACCGGTTTATGGGAAAAAACCTCCAGGATAAACGTTTCAGTGATACCTATAAATTAATGGACCAGGAGGCAGCCGGAGTTGGCCCCGGTTGTGAGGGACTTATAACCCTGCCTTTTATATCCGGGGTGTTAACCCCCTTTAATAACCATAAGGCTAAAGGGATATTTTTTGGCATAGAGACCAAGCATGAAAGGGGCCACTTTATACGGTCAATACTGGAATCTAATGCATACATGCTTAGGTTGTACCTGGATCTCTTTAAAAAAATGGGCATAGGGATAAAAGAGATGAGGGTTCTGGGAGGGGGAGCAAAAAGCGAGTTGTGGAGCCAGATAAAGGCTGATATTACCGGTACTGAAGTTAAAACCCTAAAAAACCCTGATTCTTCTTTGCTGGGAGCGGCTATGATTGCTGCGGTGGGAAGCGGCTTCTATAAGGATTATAAGGAGGCTTGTAATAATATGGTCAAGCTGGGCAGCATATATGAACCCTGTAGTGAACACCGCAGCACATATGAGGAAAATTATAATAAGTTTCTAAAACTTTATAATAATAATAAAGAGCTGTTCTAGTTAGGTATGAAAACTTATAACGCTAAATTATTGAAACAGAGAAACCAGAGGCTTATACTCAGGCTTTTAAAAGTAAGGGGGCCTTTATCCAGGGCAGAACTTGCCAAAAAAATAGGGATAGTAAGGTCTACAGTTTCAGATATAACCAATAAACTGCTTGAGGAAAATATTTTGATAGAAGGGAAAAAAATAAAGGGCAATTTAGGGAAAAGACCCACTCCTTTGTATTTCAATAAAGGTTACTACCATTATGCCGCACTGATTATTACCCCTGACGATATAAATATTGCTATTTGCAATCTAAATGGCGAAATAATTAATACAAGATATCTAAAACTGGTTAATGGAGTTAGTGCTAAGGAAATTTTGGATATAGCTTTCAAAAACCTGGATGAAATGGTCCAAAAAGATAAAAAAGCAAATCTATGCTTGATCAGCCTGGGTTCTCCCGAAACGCTTAATAAAAATACAGGGGTAATCAGGTGGGCCCCTTATATCCGGGACTGGGTAGGCCTGGACCTGAGAGAAATTTTTAAGCAAAAATACGGAGCGGAGGTAATTATAAGGGAACATGTTAAGCTGGAAACCTTGGGCGAACAGTGGAAGGGCTTTAACAATATTTCTAATATGGTTTATCTAGTAATAACCAAGGGTATTGGGGCCGGGGTGATAATAGATGGAAAGATAAGAGAAGGAAAGAACGGGTATCTGGGGGAAGTAGCATTTTTGCCTATTTCTGACAAACTAAACTATGAAAATATCAAGGGGCAAAACAAGAATCTGGGCTATTTTGAAGCTCAGTGTGATGTGAAAAAAATTGAAGAGCTAGCCAGAAACTATTATGAAAAAAAGAAAGAAATTAAGAAATTTCACAACCTTAATGAAATTGCCCAACTATACAAGAAAGACCTAAAATTTAAGGCCTTGGTCAATGAGAAAATAATAAAGACGCTTGCCCTGGGTATATCTACCATCATTGTGGTTCTGGATCCGGAAATTGTGGTAATAAATGGAGAAGTCATAGAGTTGGGTGATGATTTTTTAGAGGTACTAAAAAAAGAGGTTTACAGTATTACTCCCTATAGAAGAGAGATAGTCTTTTCCAAATTAAAGAGGCAGGCAGGAATTTACGGGGCTATTAAGAATGGCTTAAATTATATAGATAAGTTTATTTATGAAAATCCTAATGAATTTTTCAAGATACAATAATAATGGTTCTAGCTGGTACTATGAGTAAAACAGCAATAATTGGCTTTTACAGCCATGCATATTCTAAGGAAAAGATGAAGGCTAAGATAGAGGAGGCTGTAAAGGTACTTGAGGAAACCAGTGTGACCTGTGATTTTTTTGGGCTATGTAAATGATCAGGGCCCCAAAGATGAAGAAGTAGTTAAAAACAGATTAAATAATCATTTTAGGTATTGGGAGGAGCAGATTTTTTAAAGATTTTAAAAAACCACCGGAAAAACAAAAATACTTT
>JBNJCW010000098.1:0-4204 GCA_051744345.1 Actinomycetota bacterium | reverse complement strand
ATACAGTTCATAAGCGGTAGCTATGTTTTTAAGCTTTATCCCGTATACCGCCTCCGGGTCCACCCTTGCTTTAAGGTGGTAGGTTCCATAACCCTCTACAGGGTAACCTAGCTGTTCCCAGCTTTTGGGTACCTGTATAAATTCTGCATCAAAAGTACCGATGCTTTCATAATCCACCAACCGGTCCCAGTAAAAGTTCCAGTAACCGTCCAGCGGCATTATGCTCTCATGTGAAGTTTTGCTTAAATCAATGAAGCCGTTCTGCACATAAGCATCTGTGGGTTGGGAAGCGCATGAGGTAAGTATAATTACAGCAAACAGTATTACAAAAAGATAAATTTTTTTTATCATCTATACCTAAAAATTTAACTCCAAATATGACCATATTGTATAATATTTTGCTAAATTATATAATGGTTTTAGTAAAAAATAGTAATTTGGAGTCTGCCAGATTGAATACCATTGCTATAGTAACAGACAGCACTGCCGATGTCCCTGATGACCTTATAAAAGAATACAATATTTGGATAGCTCCCCTCTACATACACTATAACGGCAAAGATTATAAAGATAAGATAGATATAGACAATAAGCAGATCTACCGTCTGCTGGAAAAAAATGTAGAGGTTAAAACCTCAGCACCCTCCCCAAGCGATTTTTTAAAAATTTATTCAGAAATAATAGAAAAGGAAAAAATAAATACCATATATTCAATCCATATAAGTTCCAAGCTTTCCAATACCGTCGACTCTGCAAAAATAGCAGCCAAAAGCTTTTCGGGCGCCAGTATCGAAGTATTTGATTCCCAATCAGTTACTATGAGCCTGGGGCTTGTGGTGCTGGAGGCTGCCAGGATGTCTGCAGGTAAAAAAGACCCACAGTCTATTAAGAAAGCAATCAAGAATATGATAGATGAGAGCCTTTTTCTGGCCTCAGTAGAAAATTTTGAATACCTGCTTAAAGGGAGGCGGGTTAGCGGGCTTAAAAGGCTGCTGAACATGGCCCTTAAGGTAAGGCCGGTATTTGTTATAGATAATGGCAAGGTTAAGGTTTCTAAAATTTCCAGGACCAGAAGAAGTTCCATTGAGCAGATAGCCAAAGATTTTAATGCCATGTACTCCAAAAAGGGCAAAACCAAAGTGGCAATTTTTTACGGAGATGACCTGGATGCTGCCCATACACTGAACCAGCTGATAAAAAAAGACCCGGAACTGGATATAGAAGAAATAATATTTACAGAGATTACCCCGGTAATAGGCACCCATTCAGGCCCCAGCATAATCGGCCTGGCAGCAGTCAGGTCCCTGGAGAGCTAACACATTTTTTTAACCTGAGGAAAGCTTTTCTATTCCCTGCAAACCTCCCGGCTATCTTTTATAAATTTTATTATTTTTTCTGCCTGAAAACCCACAATAGCCTGTAAGCAGTTCTGCTTTTAACAAGGTAGATCTATCCATCCTGGCTTAACTTTTTCGGTTTGAAGGATATTTTCCAAACCATTTAATTTGTTATAATATATACCCTGATTTTAAAATAATTATAAAACCATGGTACTTTTAGGCATAGTCTCATTTTTCCAGATAACATTTATACCCGGATTTATCTTTCTTAAGCTTCTGGGCTTCAGGCATAAAACCAGGGCAGAGGCGTTTGTCTTAAGCTTTGCCTTAAGCCTTTATATTAATTACATGCTGGTATATTTGCTCACCCTTGCCGGCATCTACAACACCCTGACCATGTTTATAATCCTGGGCCTGGAAGCGTTCCTGCTTGTATTTGTGATGGTCAGGGAAGGCGGGCTGACCTTATCATTAAGCTTCTACAGGGATGCCGGCAGCCTGCATCAAATCCTTTTCTGGGTATCGGTACTTCTAACCATTGGCTTTCTGTATTTTTTCTTTTCAAACCTGGGAAGCATTTTCAGCAGCTGGGATCCGGTACTTTCCTGGAACAGGTGGGCGCTGGACTGGTATAATAACCGGCTGCCGGCATTTACCGATTACTACCCCCAGCTGATCCCTGCAAACTGGTCTATTGCCTATACTTTTACCCAGAACGGATATATGCAGCTTTTTGCCAAGGCCATAATGCCCCTTTTTCCCCTATTTGTGCTTCTTCTGTTTTTAGACCTTTACCTAAAAAAAAGGCGGACTGATTACCTTGTAGCCCTAATACTGTACGCTTCCCTGATCTTAATTTACGCCTTTGATTTTATAAGGACAGGTTATGTTGATATAGCCGCCTCTTTTTTTATGTTTTTGACCCTGTATCTGATTTTGATTTTTGGCAGGGATATTACCCGGCCCAAAAATATGCTGATTACCGTACTGTGTGCCTCGGCGGCAACCCTTACCAAACAGGCGGGTATTATCCTATTGGTATTTGCTCTTGTCTTTATCACCTGGCATCTTCTGGGCAGAAAAATAAGGGGTAAGCAGCTTTTCAGCAGGTTGGCTATCCTTTATACGGTTCCCCTCTTTTCGCTTCTATGGTATTTGCAGAAAATATTAGAGATAAACTGGGGCCAGGACGTAACCCACATTGGCTACCTTGCTGCTGATATACACCGCGGCCGAAACCTTCTGGAAAGGCTTGTATATGGCATAACCAACCTAAACGGGGGCATACCCCTCTTTTCAGCCATTATGGTATTGGCAGTACTGGGAATCGCTTACAGGAAATCCAGGATTATTACCATTACCTTAACCATTTGCCTCATTCTTCTCTGGGGAACCCTTTTTAGCTACGACAGCAGGAATTTTTTCATTACTCTGCCTTTTATTGCCTACTCCTCTTCTCATGGGATAATATATTTAATCCACAAACTAAACATTAATCTTAAGCCAGAGGCTGTAAATGCCGGCAAAAAAACCATCCGTGCAGGTTACAGGGTATTGCTTATATCTTCTGCAGCGGTAATTATTGCCCTGGCCCTTATACCGGCTAGCCTGGATCAAAGCCTCGAGGCCCAACAAATCATGAAGCAGAAAATGATAGGAAACTCACAGATAAACCAGTCCCTGTATGAATACAAAAAAGATTATGAAATTGACGGCAGGATTTTAACAGACTACTACTGGGCTACTGCCCTGCCCGGTTTTGAAGGAAAAGATTTCAGGATATTTAAGGAAAACAATAACTTTGTAATCCTGTCAAACGGGGTGTATCCAACCAATTTTTTCGAGCTGATTGATGATAATACCTTCGGATTGCTTATATCAGACAGGTACTATTTTGAACCCGGTTTTAACCAGAGGCTGGAGGAAAATATATCCAGGAAAAAATTCAGTATAATTTTCAGCAAGCATAACTACCACTTTATAAAGGTAAATGGGAAAAAATAATTTAACAATTGAACCATTAGAGGATTTTGATCCCGGCCTCATCGAACAGATCAAGGGGCTTGAAACAGAGGCATTCGGCAATGAGGCAGCCGCAAACCAGTGGCTTATTCCTGTAATTATCAGGTACGGAAAAGTGATTCTGGCCTGGAAACCTGGCGGGGAATTGGTGGGGGTTTGCCTGGCTGTAAAGGACTGGGGCGATAGAAAGACAGCTTTTATCCATTCTTTTCACCTTAAAAAAAGCTGCCGGTCAAAAGGCCTTGGAACCAGGTTCCTTTCCGGGACAATAGAGATAATTAAAAAGGAAAATATAGATAGGGTCAAACTTACCGTAAGCCCTGAAAATAAGCAAGCCATAAACCTTTACCATAAGCACGGCTTTAAGTCTAAAGGCCTTTATAAAAATGAATACGGGGAGAAAATAGACAGGTTTCTCATGGAACTGAAGCTATAGGTACCCCGAATTTTTCTCATTTGTAATCCATGAACCTGTCAAATACCTCTATAAGCTCCTGAATTTTTTTATCTTTATCTTCCTCGGATGAAGAAGACAGCGCAGAAGCCACGCAAGTCTTAACATGGTTCCCTAAAACGGAATGGCCTACTTTCTTAAGGCCCCCGCATACTGCAGAGATTTGCAGCAGTATGTCAACACAGTATTTCCTTTCCTCTACCATCCGCTGCAGCCCTCTGACCTGGCCTTCTATTTTCTTTAGCCTGTTAACTGCATCTTTCTGTATTTCCTCGGTTAGCACTTATACCCTGGTTTACAAAACCCACCAAAAATGACAGGTTTTGAAGGTAGCCTTTCTTCTACCTGCCTGATGGTTAAACATTTAGCTCCTCTCGACCAGTTCTAA
>JBNJCW010000097.1:0-4223 GCA_051744345.1 Actinomycetota bacterium | reverse complement strand
ATCAAATATAGTATGATTATCATTCCAGTGGGTATGGAAAAGTTTGCCGTAGCGGTTTATAAGGGCCAGGGATTCTGATATGTTTTCCTTAACTATCAACGCATGGCCAATATCTATATTTACCCCCAGGTTGGGTTTCCCTATCTCATTTATTATAGTCATAACTTCACCAACCCTGCCCAGGAATATGTGGGTCCTGGGTTCAAATGCCTTGTACTCTATAGCAAACTTCTGGTCCGGAGCATAGTCACACAGTTCGGATAACGCCTCCACCATATATCCAATAGCCTTACCGTAGTCGGTCTGGAAGAAATAATCATAGCCGTCCTGGGCCGGCCAGTAAACCATTACTTCCGGCAAAAACTCCTTGCCTATATCTACAGCATGCTTTGCAAACTTGATTGATTCCTTCCTGATTTTTTTATCCGGATTGGAGAAAGCACCGTACTTCCATTCCGGCTTTACCCACAGATGGGGACAGAACTGCACAATTTTTAACCCGGTCTCATCCAGTACTTTCCTTACAGCCTCTATATTTTCCTCATTTATTTCAGTAGGATAATGGAGCTCTATACCTCCTACGTCCTTTATTTCAGATATGGCCTTTATCCTATCAATTATGGGAACCTGATCCCTGTAGCCCTCTTTTACAAATCGATCAGCAACGCTTCCCATATACCACAAGCCAACAGAAACTTTTAAATCCATTTTCCCCTCCCAATATTAATTTTTATCTTTCTAAAAGATTCTCGGCTGTCTGGTTATCGGTTACCAGTATATTGATAATTTTGCCCAATAGCGCACTGTAAATTGCATCTGCCTTAAAAGCACCCCCGGCAAGGGCCGTCGCATACCTCACCCTTTTAAGCTGGCCTATATCCATCCCTATGGTTCTATTGCCTATCTCAGTTTCACAAGGGTTGCCATCCCGGTCGTAGAAGAAAGTATTTATATCCCCTACCGCAGGCACCTTCCTTACCTCCTCCAGGTCCTTTTCCTTAAGATAGCCGTCCTTGTACAGCATGGAAGAAGGCTCCGGCAGCATGCTGCCTATCCCCACCACCGCTATATTGACCCTGGCAAACATCTCCAGGGTCCTGCTTATATTGCTGTCTCTTAGAAGGATTTGTTTGGTATCGTAGCTGTCTACAATAGCCGGGGCATAAAGCTGATAGCAATCTGCATCAAAGGTTTTTGCTACCCTGCTGGCAAGCTCAATAGCATTATACCTGGCTCCTACCTGGTTAAGTCCTCCGGTAAGCTGGACAACCGATATATCTTTCTTTCCAGCATGATCGGGCAGCTGGTTTACCATCTCATAAATAGTGCTGCCCCAGGCTATACCAATTACATCCCCGTCATAGGCCAGATCCATCAGGCACTGTGCGCCACTCCTGCCCATATTCTTTTTAGCCGCACGGTAATCTCCACCCCAATCTACCACCACAGCCCTGTAAATCTTAAACTTTTCCTCCAGTCTGTTCTCCAGATTCATAAATGAATCTTCAGGCTCTTTGATATCTATGGTTACTATGCCTTCTCTTACCGCCTCATCCAGCAGATTGGCTACCTTGAATCTGGAGATCCTGAGCTTTTTGCCTATCTCAATCTTAGACAGGTTATGCTCATAATAAAGCTTGGCTGCTTTTACTTTAAGCAGACTGTCATTCATCATGCATCCTTTAGAAAATCCATAACCTTTTTCCTACGGGGCAAAGCACCTATTACCCCTTTTCTGGTGGAAGTGATAGCTGCTGCAGCGCTGGCAAACCTTAGAACAGGTTCAAGCATCTCTCTATCAGATATTAACTTTTCCAGACTAGTGTCCAGCATTCCGCAAAGAAGTCCGGCCACAAAACTGTCCCCGCAGCCGGTAGCATCTACAGTATCGACCTTGAAACTTTCAACTTTTCCAAATAATTCAGCCGTCCTGTAGCAAGAGCCTTTCTCTCCCAGGGTAAGTATTGCCAACTTTGGTCCGTAATCCAAAAGCCTGTCCATACCTTTCCTGCAGTCGCTTTCTCCGGTTAAAAAATCAAGTTCATCGTCATTTACCTTCACTATATCAACCATGCCCAATGGTTTTTTCATCTCCTGTTTGGCTGCTTCCCTGTCCGGCCACAGCCCCAGCCTCAGGTTGGGATCATAGGAAATAATGGCTCCTCCATCTTTAGCCAGTTCTGCCGCTTCCATGGTAGAGGAGCGGCTGGGCTGGCCTATTAAGGTTATAGAGCCAAAGTGGAATACCTTGGCGCTGCTTATGAAATGATTATCGAACTTAGAAGAATCCATCATCATATCGGCGCTGGGGTTTCGGTAAAACAAAAACTCCCTGGTGTTGGGAGTGGGAAGGGAAATAAAGGCCAGGCCGGTTCTTGCCTTCTTATCAAACTGCATCTGGCTCACATCAACACCGTTTCTTTTAATGGTATCCCTTAAGAAATAGCCAAACTCATCATCACCTACTCTCCCCAGGAAAGCAGATGTCCTTCCCAGTTTGGATACACCAACCGAGACATTTGCCGGAGCCCCGCCGGCAACCTTCTTGAAAGCGGTAACCTCAATAAGCGTCTTTCCTGAATTAACTGCCACAAAATCTATTAATGCTTCTCCCAGGCACAGGATATCAGCCATTTGATATACTCCTTATACATTTGTTAAAAAAGATAACATATGTAAGCATGGATAGCAATACTATTTCACTAAAAGCTTTACTGTATAAAGTATCACCAGTTTGATTACATCAGTTTTTAGGTAATGGGATATGCTCTGGTCAAACAGTATTTTGGCTTCAGCGCCGAATTCTTCGCTTTCAGGGTAAACAATTACCAGCAGGGGAACTTTTCTAAAACAGTTTAACACCATCCCGCAATCAAAATTCTCGCTTTTTTTTGCCCCCAGCTTCCGGGCTTTTTTAAAAAATCCTTCGAGGTTATTGCCATAGGCTTTTACTAATGGCTCAAGAGCCCCACCAATAGTCCGGGCATAGAACATGCCATCGGGAAGCTGCCGGTATGAGATCCATTCTCCTGATAAGGGAGCGCCGTCTGCATTAACCAGGTAATGGAGGATTATGGAGGAAGTGTATGGGTTTGTAATTTTATAGTCCTGCTTCTTTTTGATTTCTTTCTTATCTATATCTACAATATATGTCTGGTTAAAGAAATAAACTTCTACCAAGCTGTTTTTTGCCAGTATTGAACCAGAATTTGCTGAAACCATATTTAAATCTTTTTCAGCCAGCTGGTTAAAGTAGTCATCATATACCTGCAGCAAGATTTCCTGATTGTTTTTTAAGTTTTTAGCCATCTTTTTAGGGTTAGTTTACAATTGGTTAATATTATATAAGTTTTGGGTTCAATTGGAAATTTATATAAAATACGCTTACCGGGAATCTATGCAGGGATGGTGGAAGATAAAAGACATCCTATGTAAAATCCTTAAAGCAGCCCGGCTTTTGCTATCGCCGAAACCAGCAATTTCACCTTTACTGCGGTTAATTTACACCGGCAGTATTTGCCCCAAGATCCTGAATTTCTTTCTAAACGAGTATCTCAAAATAGTCAAATCCAACAGGGGTTACTGTATTAAAATGCCGGTTATCAAGGGTCAGAAGTTTATTCACGCCAACCCTTTCTGAGATTGCCGTAAGTGCAGCGTCCACAAAACCGATATCTAGTGATAAATATTTTTTAATGATCTCAGGAATTCTCAATATATCCTGAAACTTCAGCATTTCTACCCCTAGGTTTGCTTTAACTATCTCATCGATAAACTTTATTTCAACTTCTGTGCCAAACTTCTTATTTAGCATATAACATGCCTCGGGTATAACCGGTGAAGGGATAATAATTTCATTGCTATCATTGCACACAATGCTGCTTATTTCTTTATGTTTTCTGCAACTCTTGTCGATAAGGCCAACAACGCAGCTTGTATCAATGATAACCTGCATCAGTCCTCCCCAAAACCATTCTCTTCCAGATATTTTTCATCATTTTCTGCAAATTGAGGATCTTTGCTATCGGCAATACCAATTATGCCCATCTTCTTTTTTTTGGGAACTCTTTTTGTAACATATTCCTTCACAGCCTCGTTTATCAGAAATGTCCTGGATTTGTTTTCCCTTCTTGAAAGAGCCAACAGCCTTTGCATTATTTCCTTATCAAGCAGTACAGATGTCCTATCTTTTTTCATATCTGAATATGATTAATATATTAATA
>JBNJCW010000096.1:0-4688 GCA_051744345.1 Actinomycetota bacterium | reverse complement strand
TTAAAAAAATCTTCTGCCAGAATTAATCTCCCGCCCGCAAGTTTGGTTCCAGGGAGTTCCCGGATTTCAAATAAACAAGGTTTAATGGAAACCAATACCAGCCGCAGTAACGGTAAAGATACAACTAGCTTTATTTTTGTACCGCAAGATAGTTTCTTAACCTTAAAGTTGTATTTGAAAAAATACCATGGGAAGCAAACTACAACCATGTTGTAAAATTTAGAAAAGATCCAAAAGCAGACAGGAGATGATTTAGGTTCCGGCAAAAGAAAAACTTCCATGTACTCTATATCCAATACCGGTATCGTGGGAACTGCCAAACATTACCTGTCTTACTTTTTAAAAGACTTTGAACAGAATTAATTATCCCTTCTCAGTAAACAACATCAACTTTAATACTTTCTAAAAGCCTGTCAGCGCTTTCTACTGTCTTATCATATGAATCCTCTTTAACTGTAATGCAGCCTACGCGGTCTGTATCACTGTGGGGAGGGCCCACAATATCTCCCAGTTCTTTATAAGGGTAGAAGGTAAAATCCTTGTCCCGTCTCGGGATTTCAATCCTGTACATGCAGCCCTTCTGGGGGGCAGTCAAAAACCTGCTTGCCGCAAACCTTCCATTCCAATTTTTGATTGGCTCTGGCTTTTCCCCTATAGCCATCCTTATCACTGATTTAACCATATCCACTCCCAGCAGTTTTGGAACAAAATCAAATATTACCGGTCCACTTGCAAGTCTCGGCCCCACATCTATTACCCGGGGTATACCGTCTTTTCCTACAATCATATCAATATGTGCTGCACCCGTGTTTAACCCCAATACATCAGCAACCCTCTGGGCAGTATCCTTTATCCTGTCTTTTATTTCTTCAGGGAACTTGGAAGGCGCTGTCAGGCCTATGGTCACACATTTGGGAGGAGGCGTATTATATTTGTCTGTTAATATTATGGGTTTTAATTCGCCATCAATTATAAGGCATTCTGCGCCAATGGTGAGCCCCTCAATCCATTCTTCTGCAATTACCCTCTTTTCAACAGAAAATCTAATTGCATGGTTTATACAGTTTCCAAAATCATGTTCAGATAAGGCAACCGATATGCCCCTCCCTTTTGTTCCATCAACCGGTTTTACTATTGCCGGAAAATTAATCTGGGGAATGGTTTTAACAGCCTGCTTCTCTGATGAAAAGCAGAATCCACCTGGAACCGGTACTTTTCCCTTTTCCAGGTATTCTTTGATTTCTTTTTTATCTGTAGCTATTTGGGCAGCCTTTAGCGGGATAGACTTCAAATTCATTTTACCCGCCACATAGGCTACGGTCCGCATCCCCAGATTACTGACCATAGTGGTAATGCCGTCTATCTTTTTTTCCCTGGCTATCTTTAGGATTTTTTCAGATTCCATGACGTCTAAATTGTAATTCTCGTCAGCTATGAAAAAACCTGGTGCATTTTTATCACTGTCTACTGCAATAACTTTAAGGCCCATAGCCTTTGCAGCTCTAATCATGGGTACCTGATCAAAACCAGCCCTAAGGATCATGATGCATTTTTGGGAACCCCTATCTTTTAGTGCATTTAAATCTTCTGATTGCTGGCTTCCTCTTGTTTTAAGCTGGTTTGAATTTTCAGAATTGCTTTGTGAAGCTTCCCTGCTTGCATTAACGGTGTTCATTTTTTAATCCTTGCTTCCCTTTTAAATAAATATTAGCTAATTATAAGTTACCTTCAATTAATTATCAAAATCTTAAATCCTTGGCGCCTGGATAATCAGGCCTGGCCTTCCGGGCCATATTTGCAGAGAACTGAATATATCCACCCCAAAAAACATAAGCTTTTTTTATTATAGCCCGAACTGAAGATGGCCAGCCAAAATCTAATCTATTCTTTTGGCAATAATATTTTAAAACTTCCAGGTAAAGAAATTTTTTGAAATAATCAACATAATTTAGGCCATTTATATAATTATTTTGGTTTCCTGCAATTCTTTCTGGGCAGGATGAACCGGTCATCTTTAAAAATACTGCCCCATGCCCGCAGCAATTCTTAATTAAACATTTCCTATCCTTAATGCTAATTTTTTATGGTTTGAATATAAAAATTGGTTATGATTAAATTCAATATATAGGTTTTTTTAAAATTTATATAATTTTTTCATTTTAACTGTCTTCGAAAGGTAGCCTATCAAACATAAAGGTTTTATCACTTTTTAAAAGGAACAGCCATAATTTAGAAAAACAATGTATTCATATTGATTTAAGATTTATTTAAAGATGTGCAAAGGGGAAACAGCGGCAACAAAGGAGCAACCTTAATATCAGATACAGCCGCCGCTGATGCAGGCTTAAAGGATGCGGATTTTATCATAAGGGGAAGGTATGCTCTTTATAGGATAAGCTAAAACAAGAAAATGGTTAATCCGGGTAGAAGGATACTTATTTTTCATAAGGTGATTGGTTCAATTTGTAACTGGCCCTGAATGCTGGAGCTAAATATATAGACCGGAAAGTGCTTGAGAATGATAATATTGTCATCTCTAGATATCCGGGTGACTCGCCGGTATTTTGTAAAAAATAATCGAGATCCTAAAATTATATCGACAGGGTTTAAAAATAATGAAAGGGAATCTTATCTATCTATTTTTGGCTATTTTTATTTAGGATGATATCAATAAGAGATTTTGATATTAGGTTACGAGGAGGAAAGGATATGGAATATTATTATATTGCAGATGAGGACCTGCCAGATTTTGTAAACAGGCTTGCAAAAGATACCAAAGTTGTGGCTCCGGTAAAAAAGGAAAATTTGTTCGTATTTTCACCCATTGATGATTTCGGCCAGGTAGAGCTGGATTCAATTCCTACCATTCTTTCTCCAAAAAAATATTTTACTCCACAGCATCAAAATCTGGGAAGGTTTAAGACCGCAGATATGGCATTAAAGGAGACTGCGGCAGAAACAGAGAAACTGGTGATACTGGGAATCCATACCTGTGATATAGAAGGAATCGAGTGCCTGGATGCAGCGCTTAATGAAAATCCCCCTGATCCTTACTTTAATAAAATAAAGGAAAACATAATAATTATTGGATATGAATGCCTGAAAGCCTGTGATGAATTTGCTACCTGCAGGACCATGGATACCCACATCCCCAAAGCCGGTTACGATATCATGCTCACAAAATCAGGAGAAAAATATATAGTCCAATCTATTTCTGAAAAAGCCAGCGCTCTTATTAAAAGATACAATGATCTATTCAAGAAACAGGCTGATTCGGCAAAAGTGAGGGATGAACTCTCAAATATAAGAAGAGAGAAAGAAAAGGATTTTCCCTACCGTCTTAATGCAAATTATGAGGAATTTACTTCTATCTTTAGAGGCCTTTCCGACAGCATGGTCTGGGATGATGTAGGCAAAAGATGTGTCTCCTGCGGCAATTGCACCAATGTGTGTCCTACCTGCTACTGTTTTGATATCTATGACTATACAGACTTGGATAATGTACAGGGAACCAGGAACAGGCGCTGGGACTCATGCCAGCTAAATGAATTTGCAATGGTGGCAGGAGGAGAGAATTTCAGGGAAAGCAGCAAGGCAAGACAGAGGCATCGATACTACAGGAAATTTGATTACCCGGTAAGAAAATACAATAAATTCTTCTGCACCGGCTGTGGAAGATGTACCCGTACCTGCGTGGCTGACATAAGCCTTATAGAAACGGTAAACAGTCTTATAAAGGAGTATAAAAATGACAGATAAAATATCAGACCTTACCCAGAAAATACCTGTAGAACCACTATATTCTCCGCGGGCGGCAACTATACTGGAGGCAGAGTTTATGACTGAAATGGAAAAGTTTTTCATTATAAGGATGGATGATGGAAAACCACTGGAACATATGCCGGGACAGTTTGTCCAGCTGTCCATGCTCGGCCTTGAAGAAGCCCCTATATCAATATCCTCTTCCCCTACCAGTAAGGAAAAAGACATATTTGAAATATGTGTGAGAAAGGTAGGAACTTTTACCGAAGCTCTGCACAAACTACAGAAAGGCAGCCGAATAGGGGTAAGGGGGCCTTATGGAAACGGCTTTCCCATCGACAAGATGAAAGCCAATGACCTTCTGCTGGTAGCTGGCGGGCTGGGGATAGTGCCTTTGAGATCCCTTATAAATTATGTAATAGACAGGCGCAAGGAATTTGGAAACGTGTTGATACTGCTTGGCTGCAAGAGCCCCCAGGAAAGGCTTTTTTTAGACGAGATTGATAAATGGGAGGAGATGACTGATATAGGGTATGCATGTACGGTTGACCAGGCAGATCCTGACTGGAAGGGAAATGTGGGGCTGATAACCGAACTTATACCCGGTATTAATATTGATCCATACCGCACATATGCTGCTTGTGTAGGACCTCCTGTGATGTATAAATTTGTAATAAATGAACTGTTAGAAAAAGATATTCCTAAAAATCAGATACTGCTGTCACTCGAAAGGCGCATGAGATGCGGCCTTGGAAAATGCGGGCACTGCCAGATAAATAATATATATGTATGCCAGGAAGGTCCTGTTTTTACCCTTGAGGAAATAGAAGATGTGGAGGAGGCTTTATGAATATTAAGAAAAATAAACCGCGGTTGGCTTTTTTTTCACTGGGCTGCTGCGAAGGCTGCCAGCTTCAGCTCACTTA
>JBNJCW010000095.1:0-4973 GCA_051744345.1 Actinomycetota bacterium | reverse complement strand
CAACATAAAGACTGTAGGAGAGCAGCAGTTTAAGGATATGCTAAGGTGATTTAAATCGGCAGTGGCAATAACAGGGTACTGAACATAAAGTGGAATGTAAGGGATGCGGTGCTGTCCGTACTTCTACTGGTATTCCTTCTGGTAGGAATATACTACGGGACCTCCAGGCTCCTGGAAGCAATCAGCGGCAGGGAGGTTTTGAGAATAACCAGCATTGATGATTTTAGTTTTTCCGTACTTTACGGGATACAGGTGTTTTTAATGGTGGGGCTAGTGTGGTTTTTTGCTATCTACTGGAGGAAGTCAACGCCCAGGGATCTGGGGCTGAGGTATTACAGCATCTTAAAGACATTGTGGTATACCTTCCTGTCCCTGATTGTAATTTTTGTGTTAAGTTTCCTTTATGTTTTTGCGATGAATTCTTTTTTTGGCATAGAGGCCCCTACAAGCAAGGTTGAAGAGCTGGTAATGGAAGGCAATATCTCCACCAACATACTCCTGGTGGTGGTGGTGCTGGTAGCGCCGTTTGCCGAGGAGGTTTTTTTCAGGGGGTACCTGTATTCTGCCTTCAAGAAGGCATGGGGCATTAATGCGGGTCTTTTTCTATCTTCTATGCTTTTTGCTATGGCCCACATGGAGGTGTACAGTTTTGTCCCTATTTTTGTAATAGGGTGGGTACTGGCTTATATTTTTGAAAAAACCAGATCCCTTTTCCCCATAATATTCCTTCATGCTGTATACAATTTGATACTGATACTGCTCCTTCTGGGGCGGGTGGAAATGATAAGGATGTACTAATAGTTCGAAAAATTTGTTAAAATACCTTATATGTTTTTGGAGAGGTTTTAAAAGGCAGGGCAAAACGATGGTTGAAAAACATGACATGGAGCATATTGCAAAACTTGCAGAGCTCGAATTTGAAGAAGAGGAGCTTAAAGAAATTACTTTGCGGGTGGACGATATACTTGAACATATGGCTGCTGTAGGTTCTGCTGATACTGAAAATGTAAGGCCTACTTCCCATGTCCTGGATATTAAGAATGTATTCAGGGAAGATGAGCACAGAAGTTCCCTTAGCAGGAAAGATGCTTTAAAGAATGCTCCTGATGTTAAAGATAATGGTTTCAAGGTACCAAAAATAGATTAGTTGTGGGGGTCTTGTGGACTTAAATTATTTATGTGCACACCAATTAAACAAGCTTTTAAAAAATAAGGAAATTAAATCCGTAGATATACTGGAGAGCATAGCAGGCAGGATTGATGAGGTAGACAAAAACCTAAACTGCTATATAACCAAAACCCTGGAGCGGGCAGAACAGCAAGCCAGGCACTGTGATAAAATGATTTCTGACGGCAAAGAAATAGGCGCTCTTGCTGGAATACCCATAGGGCTTAAGGATAATATTTGTACTAAAGGGATTAAGACTACCTGCAGCTCAAGGCTGCTTAGAGATTTTGAACCGGTATATGATGCAACAGTGGTAAGAAATCTCGAAAACCAAAATTATGTCCTTACCGGTAAGCTTAATATGGATGAATTTGCTATGGGATCTTCCAGTGAAAACTGCTTTTTTGGCCCTGCAGTCAAAAACCCATGGGATACTGGAAGGGTGGCTGGCGGCTCCAGCGGGGGACCTGCAGCAGCGGTTGCTGCCGGGGACGCGGTGTGCTCTCTTGGCTCGGATACCGGCGGCTCAATCAGGCTGCCCGCTTCTTTCTGCGGGATAGTGGGGATGAAGCCTACTTATGGAAGGGTATCCAGGTACGGGCTGGTAGCATTTGCTTCTTCCCTGGACCAGATAGGGCCGCTTACCCGGGATGTGAGGGATGCGGCGGCCATGTTAAATGTAATATGCGGGCATGACAGACTTGATTCCACTTCTATCCCGGAGCCTGTGCCTGACTATACCAAGTATCTGGTTGATGATGTAAAGGGGCTTAAGGTGGGCGTTATTGAAGAGCTTACCCTGGAAGGCATTGATTCTGATGAAAAAAGGGGGGTGGACAAATGCGTGGCTTTGCTGAAGGATATGGGGGCCGAGATTGAAACGGTATCCCTTCCCAGCTTGAAGTATGCCTTAAGTGTTTATTATATCCTGTCTGCCTCAGAGGCCAGTGCTAACCTTGCCAGGTTTGATGGGGTCAGGTACGGATGGAGGGATAAGGAGGCTAAAAGCCTGAGAGAAATGTACAGAAAAACCAGGACCCGGGGGTTTGGGGTTGAAGTTAAAAGAAGGATAATGATTGGCACATACTGCCTTTCTGCCGGACATTACGGCGCTTATTACGAAAAAGCCAGGAAAGTAAGGACTTTAATAATAAAGGAATTTAATGATGCTTTTTCCAAATTTGATGTGCTCATATCCCCGACATCACCAACGGTAGCCTTTAAGTTGGGAGAGAGGACCAAGGATCCCTGGAGGATGTACATGTCCGATAAATGTGCTTCACCCGCTAATTTGGCCGGGCTTCCTGCTATATCTATTCCTGTAGGCCTCTCAGATGAAGGCCTTCCCATAGGTTTTCAGATTATGGGCGATATCCTCAGGGAGGATAATGTGATTAGGACTGCCTACAGTTTGGAAAAGGCTTTGGATTTCAGGCAGCGTCCAAAATTATGATCAGGGATACAGAAATGGAACAGAACAGAGAACAAAAATATGAGGCAGTGGTGGGGCTTGAGACCCATGTTGAGCTTTTAACCAGGACCAAGATGTTCTGCGGCTGCCTGGTTTCTTTCGGGGATGATAAAAACGTACATACCTGTCCGGTATGCCTGGGCCATCCCGGATCGCTTCCGGTGATAAACAGGAGGGCGGTGGAGTATGCATTAATGATTGCCCTGGCCCTGAATTGCGATATAAGAAGCTATACAATCTTTCACCGCAAAAACTATTTCTACCCGGACCTTTCCAAAAATTACCAGATATCCCAGTATGATTTGCCTTTGGGGGTAGGAGGCTGTCTGGAGCTGGACATGGGGAAATATGTGCGCAGGGTAGGCATTACCCGGGTGCATATGGAAGAAGATACCGCAAAGCTTATACATACCGGAGCTACTGGAAGGATAAGTGAAGCAGGGGCAAGTATTGTTGATTTTAACCGGGCAGGCACACCCTTGATAGAGATAGTGTCTGAACCGGATATAAGGAGCCCGGAAGAAGCAAAGCAGTATATGGTTACCCTGAGGAATATATTACTTTATCTGGGGGTTAGCGACTGCAGCATGGAGGAGGGGAGCCTTCGCTGTGATGCAAATGTTTCGGTTAGGCCGGCTGACCAAAGGGAATTTGGAACCAAGGCTGAAATCAAAAACTTGAATTCTTTCAAGTTTCTTGAAAAAGGGCTTGCCTATGAAATAAAGCGCCAGACCAATATGCTAAAGGAGGGGAAGAAGGTATTGCAGCAGACCAGGCATTATGATAATAATACCAATTCCACAAAGCCTTTAAGGACCAAAGAGGAAGCCAAGGATTATCGTTATTTTGCGGAACCTGATTTGGAGCCCATAGAGATTGAAAAAAGCTTGATTGAAGAAGTAAGGAAGGGGATACCGGAACTTCCCCGGGAAAAGGCCCAAAGGTTTAAGCAGGATTACGGGCTTTCTGATTATGATGCTTCTTTTCTTACCAATGATGCTTATATTGCCCAATTTTTCGAGGACGCCTGTGCAATATTTAATGATGCAAAAACAGTGTGCAACTGGATTATGGGCGATTTCAGCGCTATGGTTAACAAGGAAGGGATTAGTTTCAGGGAATCAAAATTAGAACCAGCGGACCTGGCAGAAATGCTTAAAATGATTGAAACCGGGAAAATAAGTTCCAAGATTGCCAAGTCCGTTTTTGAAGAAATATTTAAAACAGGGAAAAAGCCGGGAACTGTAATAAAGGAAAAAAGCCTTGAGCAGATAAGCGACAGCAGCCTTTTAGATAAAATAGTTGAAGAAGTTCTAGCTGAAAATCCCGGGCCGGTAAAACAGTACAAAGAAGGCAAAAAGAAAGCCATTGGATACCTTATAGGACAGGTAATGGCTAAGACCAGGGGAAAGGCAAACCCCAGGATGGTTAATGAAATGATAATTAAAAAAATAAACGGGGGGTAAACAGTATGGTAAAGAAAATAGGGGTACTGACCGGGGGAGGAGATTCTTCTGCCATTAATGCGGCAATAAGGGCCATAAAGGTAAAGGCTATCAGTTACGGTTATGATGTATTTGGAATATGTAATGGATGGGACGGCCTTATCATGGGCAAAGGATTTGACCTTATAAAGGAAGGGGTATCGGGCACCCTCTGTACCGGGGGCACATATCTTGGTACCAGCAGGACCAATCCTTATAAGACAGAGAACGGAGTAGAAGAGGTAAGGGAGAATATAAAGAGGTTTGAAATAGATGCCCTTATTACCATTGGCGGAGATGATACAAACGGCGTTACCGCTAAACTGGCCCAGCACGATATAAAAGGTGTAGGAATTCCCCAGACTATTGATAATGATATTGCTTTTTCTGATTATTCAATTGGTTTTGATTCTGCAGTGGAAGTGGTTACTGATGCTATTGACAGGCTGCACACCACCGCGTCTTCACACCACAGGATAATGATAGTTGAGGTAATGGGCAGGGATGCCGGCTGGCTGGCCCTTCATGGGGGATTGGCTGGCGGTGCTGATGTGATACTTATCCCCGAAGTACCTTTTGATTATGATGAAATAGTGGGGGTTATTGAGAAGAGGAAGCAGAAAGGCAAAGACTTCAGCATAATTGTGGTGGCAGAAGGTGCCAAACCAAAGGGAGTTGATAAACAGATAACCGCTTCCAAAAGGGTGGATAGCTTTGGACATGTCCAGCTGGGCGGTATTGGAGACTTTATTTCACAGGAAGTTGAAAAGAGGACAGGCTATGAGAGCAGGGTTACCGTTTTAGGCCATGTCCAGAGGGGAGGCAGGCCCACATCCTTTGACAGGATACT
>JBNJCW010000094.1:0-5157 GCA_051744345.1 Actinomycetota bacterium | reverse complement strand
AAGATCAACTTCTATTATTAGCTTTCCCGGGTTTCCCCCTATATAGCTGCAAGCATAAACTAACTCTGTCTTGTTGCTATAATCCTTAATCTCATCCTGATTTTCTGCTGTTTCCTCCTCTTCATTTTCTTCTTTGTTTGGCCTTACTTCTTTCTCATTTTCCTCACTTATGGGAGTGGCTTCTTCACTTGGCTCCTCTTCTATTTCTGGTGCACTCTCTATTGGCTGTTTTTTTAAGTCACTTTTACAACCATAAACAGGCATTCCTAATATTAATATTATTATTACACAAACAAATATTTTTAAATTTAACAACATTTTTAAATGATTCAATTCTATAAATTTATAATGCCTATATATTAAAAATATTTCAAAAAATTTACAAATTTTACAGCTCAAACATTTCTTTTACTTCTGACCCTATTCTTTCCACCTGGGGAACGTACAATTGTTCTAGTACTGGAGTAAAGGGAACTGGGGTATTGGGGGCTGTTATCCTTTTTATTGGAGCTAGCATGTAATCGGGTATCCGTTCTGAAATAGCCATACCAATTTCAGCACCAATTCCTCCTTGCTTTGGTGATTCCTCCACAATGGCAAGCCTCCCTGTTTTTTTAACCGATTCCTCAATCATTCTTACATCAAATGGCCATAAAGTCCTTAAGTCTATCACTTCTGCTTTTATGCCTTCTTGTGCCAGCTTATTTGCTGCTTCCAGGCTAAAATGCAGCATAAGTAGGCTGGCCACAATTGTAACATCAGAGCCTTCTCTTTTAACCTCTGCCTTTCCAATGGGAACCGTATAATCTTCATCTGGTATCTCAGAAGTGCAGTCAAAAGACCCTGCCTCTTTCCTTGCCCCCTTTGCCCCATATAATAGCTTATGCTCAAAAATTAATACGGGATTGTTATCCCGTACGGCCGTTTTTAATAATCCATGTGCATCATATGCATTGGAGGGAGCTACAATTTTTAATCCTGGGCAACTCAAAAAATAAGGTTCAAGGGATTGAGCATGCTGTGCGCCCCGGCCCGTCGCTCCAACCGGTGCCCTCATAACAACAGGAACCTTCACCTTACCCCCGGACATATACCTTAGTTTTGCTATCTGATTTACCACCTGATCCATGGCACAGAATAAAAAGTCCCCGTACTGGACATCTGCAATAGGTCTCATTCCCATAACTGCGGCACCGCATGCTGCTCCAAATATACCTATCTCAGAAATTGGCGTATTTATAATTCTTTCTTTAAAATCTTTTTCCAGGTTAAGGGTAACAGTAAATGCACCCCCAAAACCTCCCTTAATACCAATATCCTCCCCTATACAAAATACGGTATCATCTCTTTCCATCTCATCATGGATAGCTTTTCTCAATGCCTCAGCAATTGATAATCTCATCTTGGAACCTCCATATCTACATAAACATCATTAAATATATCTTCTTCTTTAGGATAAGGGCTATCCTTAGCATAAACAATGGAGTCTTCAATTTCCCTTTTTATGCTATCTTCAATTTTTTTCAAATCATTCCCCTCAAGAATGCCATTCTCTGTCAAAGTCTTTTTAAAAATATTGATAGGATCTTTTTCTTCCCACATTTTCTTTTCTTCCTCAGGTATGTAATTACTGGGATCCCTTCTGCTATGGCCACATAGCCTAAAGGTCTTTAGCTCAAGCAAAGTAGGGCCCCGTCCTTCCCTGGCAATATCTACTGCTTCTTTTGCTTTTGCATACACATCTATCACATTCATTCCATCACCTATACTTCCCCTAATTCCGTATGCTTTAGCTCTGTCTGCTATATTTTCTATTTTGGTAACTTTTTCAATACTGGTTGAAGCTCCATACTGATTATTTTCACACACAAAAACTGCCGGAACATTATAAATAGCAGCCATATTTAGAGCTTCATGGAACGCTCCTTCATTTGAAGCTCCATCCCCAAAAAAGCTTACTGCAACTTTTTTCTCTTTTCTTAGCTTAAAGGCTAGCGCCATTCCCATTACTATTGGAATATTGGCTCCAACTATAGCTATGGCAGGAAGCATTCCCTTGTCAATATCTCCCATATGCATTGATCCTCCCTTTCCCTTACAACAACCTGTAGATTTGCCATAAAGCTCTGCCATAAGGTTCTTTATGGGAATTCCTTTAGCTAAGGCATGACCATGAGGTCGGTGGGTAGATGCAATTACATCTTTTTCTTCCAAAGCTGTGCACACACCAACTGCGCAAGCTTCCATTCCTATGTATTGATGTATGGTCCCGGGCATCTTGCCCTCCAGAAATAGGTATCTTACCTTTTCTTCAAATAGCCTGATTTCAAGCATTTTCTTATAAATGTTTTTTAATATTTCCGGACTTAAGTTTTCTAGTATTTCCTTAGATTTCATAATTTTTTATGTCCTCCTCTATTACTTTTTTAAAGTACCCTAAAAATTCTGCAGCCAAGCTTCCGTTTACCGCCCTATGATCAAAACTTCCAGTAACAACAAATGAATCCTTAACCCTGAAAGTAGGCCCATCCAAAATATCCAAGGTCTTCTTTATCTTTCCTATTGATATTATTCCAAGCTGTGGGGGATTAATGATGGCATAAAATTCATCTATATCCTTGGCCCCCAGGTTGGTTATAGTAAAAGTTCCGTTCATTATATCTTTTTTCTCCAGGTTGTTATTGCTAGCTTTTACTTTTAAGTTAGTTACTTCAGCATCTATTTCCTTAATATTCTTACCATTTGTTTTTTCTATCACTGGAACATACAGTTCTTCTTTATTGGATAAAGCAAACCCTATATTTATTTTTTCCCTGAATTTAATAGTATCATCCTTAATAATGCTATTTATCCGGGGATACTTTTCTAAAGCTTTTGCTGCCGCATAGATAAAGAATGAGTAAAATGAAACCTTATTACTTTTGCCCCCCAGTTTATCCCTGGCAGTGAACAGCGCATCAGCACATATTTCTGTTTTTAAATAAAAATGGGGAATTTCTTTTTTGCTCATGGACAGCATTTTTGACACTACCATTTGGTTTGAAGAAAGCTTGTATTCTTTCTGTTTTACTTCTTTTTTTTGATTTTGGTAATCTTCTAGATCTTTTCTGGTAACAAGACCTCCCGGTCCTGTTCCCTTTACTTTCCCTATATCAATTTTTTTTAACTTAGCTAAATTTTTAACTATTTTTGTAGCCTTTATCCTACTTTCTTTATGAGCTTTCTTTTTGTGTCCTGTCTTTTTTACCTCTTTTTTCGGCTTCTTTTTCCCTTTTGTAACTTCATATTTTTCACCTTTTTCCCCAATTACGGCTACGACATTTCCAGTATATATCTGGTCCCCCGGACTAAAAAATTTCTTAATTATGTAACCACCAGCATAACTTTCCAGTTCCATATTGGTTTTGTCTGTTTCCACCTCGCATATGGGATCACCCTTTTTAACTTCATCACCTTCACTTGCCAGCCACTTTACAAGCTTTACGCTATCAGTTGCCTGACTCAGCTGGGGCATCTTGATTTCAATACCCATTTTTTATTTCCTCCTATTTTTTAAAGAAATTCAACTCTTTTTCAAAAATCTTATAAGCATTTTTAAAGCTATTAAACTTTTGCTGATATATATTTTTCAAACTCTCATCCTTTTCTACCACCTTTTCCACTTCAACCATATCGCTAATAGCCTCTTCTAAATCACTGTGAATTCCAAGAGCTACAGAAGCTATTATTGCTGAACCAAGGGTTCCTAGTTCTCTGGCTTTGGCTACCACCAGGTCTTTTTGAAAGATATCTGCAAGTACTTCCGTCCAGAGTTTACTTTTGAGTATGCCCCCTGACAATCTTGTCTCTCCTATTTTTATTCCTTGGTTACCTAATATTTCCCCTTGGGCTGAAAAAATATCCAAAAGCTCTAATGAGATTCCCTCAATTATTGCCCTGGTTATATGAGAGCGGTTATGCTTATGCCTTAAGCCTATCAGCATTCCGGTAGCATCAGGATTCCTGTGGGGATTTCTGGACCCTAAAATATAGGGCAAAAACATTAAATTACCTGTCCCTGGCCTTATTTCCTGCGCCTCCTTTTCCAAGTCCTCAAATGAAATAGAAGGGCATTTTATTATACTGTCTTTAAACCATCTAAAAACTTCTCCAGAAGAAGCAGTGGCCATAAGTGAAAACCACCTGTCTCCAGCAGGATGGCACATTATATATCCCCTCTTTTTTATATCCTCCGGAAATTTTCTGGAAGCTGCTGCTATCACTCCGGCTGACCCTACTGTAATCCCTACTTGTCCATCTTTATATACGCCCAATCCAACAATAGTACATATTCCATCCCCTGTTCCCACGGCTACAGGGGTCCCTTCCTTTATGCCGGTAAGGCTGCTTGCCTCCCTGGTTACCTTACCTCCAATTTCTGTAGCTTTTTTAAGATCCGGAAAAATCTTTCTATTTATTCCCAATTCCTCAATAATTTGGCTGCTCCAAACCCAATTTTTAGCATCTAAAAACTGGCTGCCGGATGCATCCCCATAATCTGAATATATTCCTCCGGTAAGTTTAAACCTGATATAATCCTTTATCATAAAGAATTTATAAATCTTATTATAAGAGGCTGGCTCGTTTTCCTTAAGCCAGTAAACCGCATTAATAGTGCTCTCCCCTGTTGGTGCGCTTCCTGAATATTCAGATATAATACCGTCTTTATTCTCTTGTTTTAGCTTATTAAATTGGGTAAATAGCCTTTCGTCAAACCAGTGTATTACCGGCCTTATTACTTCTCTTTCCTTATTCAAAAATACTGGCATAATCATCATAGCTGTAATGCCTGCTGCTTGGAACTCGTAATTTTTATTTAAACTTTTTAAGCCTCTTATAGATTTTATTACAGCTTTCCATACCATTTCAGGATCTATCTCAACCCAACCTGGCTTTGGCTTAGTAATAGGGTAATTGTTTAAATTAGACTCTACTTCCATACCCTTTAGGGTATATATTGTACTTTTTATGCTGGATGTTCCTATATCAACCCCCAGCAGTACTTTCTTTCCCATAGCTTATACCATCAGCAATTCAGGGTTTTCCACAAACTCTACAACTTTGCCTAAAAACTTAGCAGCTGCTGCCCCGTCCACTATCCTATGGTCAGCAGAAAGG
>JBNJCW010000093.1:0-5339 GCA_051744345.1 Actinomycetota bacterium | reverse complement strand
GGACAGTCTGCTCACCCTTACCTGGTATATGGGGGGTGAGTGCTGCCATCCATTGGCAAGGATTGAATTCAGCTACCTTTTTTAAAGTATTTAGATTGATAGGTTACCTTTCCCTTATCCGGAAAGTATTTCATTCTCTTTTTTAAGAAAATGACGCCCTTATAATATACCTTGCCAGGTTTTCTGTTGACCGCCTATCACTGGGATAGATTCTTTTTGCACAATAGACACTAAAGCCCGAATGATTCCATGAAGATATAAGTGCTGTAACTCTTTGGGTGACAAGTTTATTTTAAAAGAAGCATTTTAAAAATTTTGTGAATGAAAATTTTTTCAATCGATGCTGTATCAATATTTATTCCAGAAGCATAAAAGTATCCGTTATCAGAATATCAGCCATCAGCTGCAAGTATGTGCAGGTGGGACCGGATGAAAGGTAATCCCCAAAGGCCTTAAATTACTGCCACCGCAGCAGGGCAGCCTTCTTTTCTGCAGCTACTGTTGTAATAATCTTTTAATATTTATGGGTACAATATGATTATTTACACCCCTGTATCTGTAAAGCCAGGGGCGTATCTTTACCTCTCTCCATTCTATACTTACTGTAATTTTTGCAGGTAAAAGATCTAAGACCTCGGAAACAGGAAAATGCATGGGTAGCTCAATCTGATTTCCCTGTTGGTCTATTTCCTGGTGAAAATATCCGTTCTCTGAAAGCAAAGTGACCCCTATTACCTCCAATCCCAGATCTGCACAGGACCTTTAAGTATCACCAGCTAAAATGCCCAAACCTCCACTATAGGTGGGAATTTTTTCTTCAATCCCAATTTCCATGGAGAAATAAGCAATCTTGGCTCTCCCTTCCAGGTTTTCTATTCTTTCCAGTTCATCCACATCGCTGGTAAACACGCTGTCCATTATATAAAAATCACTCCTTTTAAATTTTTAATCAGTTCATTTTAATTTCATATTTGAAAAGAGATACTATACTATTTTTTTAAGAAAAATTTTAAAAAATATATTCTTCCTTTCAAGGCTTCAAAAACCTTTAGTCATTTGGAATTGTTAAAAATATGCTGGAACAGGATATTGAAAATATTGCTATAGCTCAAATAGATTTTACAGTATATGGATTAAAATAGAGCAAGACTCCTATTTTTCCCAACTTTTGGCCAATTCTTCTACTTGGTTTTTAAATTTTTCCAAACTTTTAATGTCTGAGTCCTGATACTTTTTAATAACCCCCGATAAGTAACCATTAGCATTAATAAGGTTCTGGTAAGCTTCTGATAAAACCACAGGTATTTCAGTACCGGGGTCAAGCTGTTTCCAATCAATTAAACTGTAAACCGCCTTATAGTTAGGCACCACCGCATTCAGACCCAGTCCTCTTAATGTCTCTGCAAATTCATCACAGGCTTGTTCCTCTCCGTGGGTTATAAAAACCTTGTCCGGTTTAGGATTAAAATTGTTTATCCACTTCAGCAGGCCATCTTTATCTGCATGAGCGGACAGCCCTTTAAAATCATAAATTTCAGCCGACACCGCTATCTGGTCCCCGTAAATATCTACCTTATTTATGCCTTCTATCAACTGTCTTCCCAGAGTTCCCCTGGCCTGAAAGCCTACAAATACAATAGAGCATTCCCTTCTCCAGAGATTATGCTTCAAGTGATGCTTTATCCTGCCGCCTTCACACATTCCGCTTGAGGCTATTATTATCTTGGGGGTGGGATCATGGTTTAAAGCCTTGGACTCCTGGGTTGAATCTGTAAAATCAAGATTAGGAAAATCCAGTGGGTCCAGGCCGTTGGTAACCATGTCTTTGGTCTGTACATCCCCATAAATTCTTAAGTCTTCATCATAAAGTCTGGTTAACTCAGATGCCAGCGGGCTGTCTACATAGACCGGAAAATTGGTATTGCCTGCCAGCTTTTTTTCTTTTATTTCCCTTAACAGATAAAGCAAAGCCTGGGTTCTTTCCAGGGCGAAAGAAGGTATAATAACGTTCCCACCCCTGGATAATGTTTTATCAATTATTGTGGCCAGCTCTTCTCCCAAATCACCACCCTTTTCATGAATCCTGTCACCATAAGTAGATTCCATCACCACATAATCAGCTTCCTTTATATAGTGGGGATCCTTTATGATGGGTTGTTCTATGTTTCCAATATCTCCAGAAAAGACTATCTTCTTAGAAACACTGCCTTTATTTAAGAATATCTCCAGGGAAGCCGAACCCAAGATATGGCCGGCATCCACAAACCTGAGTTTAATTCCATCTGCTAATTCATATAATTGACCGTACCTGCAGGAGACCAGATTCTTTATGGTATTAGCAGCATCAGCCACAGTATATAATGGGGTCACTTCCTCTTCCCCTGCCCTCCTGGCTTTCTTGTTTTCCCATTTTGCATCCATCTCCTGGATTTCTGCACTGTCTTTCAGCATAACTGAAATCAGCTCGCAGGTTACCTCGATGGCATATATTTTACCTTTAAAGCCATTTTTAACTAGCAGTGGCAGCCTGCCACTATGGTCAATATGAGCATGGGTCAGTATTACAAAGTCTATCTGGTCTGCCTCAAAAGGCAGGCTCTGGTCTTCCCTTTTATCCTGTCCCTGGTGCAGACCGCAATCTATTAAAAATTTTTTTTCACCGGCTTCTATACAATAACAACTCCCGGTAACTTCTCTGGCTGCGCCATAAAACGATAAATTCATATCCATAATCAATGCTTCCTATAAATAATAGTGCTAATATTATACCTTCAATCTTTTAGTAAATAAAATTTACAACATAATTTCCATAACCGGCCATATTTATGCAAATGTTTACTAAGTTATGCCCTATATTAGACCTTAGGTTATTAACTATTTATGATCTACTGAAGTTTATGATATCTTAGAGATAGCCTGAATGTTTTAAAATCAGGAATTGTATTTATTTAATTTAAAGGTGCTATAAGGCAATACATTACCATTAAAAAATAAAGAATAGGATAATAAACCAATTAAAAGTCTTACTGGAACCAAAACTGCCCAAAACCTGTTAAAATCATTTGCTGGTGAATCCCAGGCAAGAAACCGGTATAACTATTATGCTTCCGTTGCTGATAAAGAAGGCTATAAGCAGATAAAAAACATATTCAACGAGACTGCCGGTAATGAAAAAGAGCATGCCAAAAGGTTTTTTAAATTCCTGCTCCAGGGGTTGGAAGGCCAGCTACCTGCTGCTATAGATATTGAGGCATCATATCCGGTAGCTATGGGGAACACTCTTGACAATCTTAAGGCTGCTGCCAGTGGAGAAAATGAAGAATGGTCCGAGCTTTATCCTAATTTCGCAGATGTGGCAGAATCCGAGGGTTTCGATGAAATAGCCGGAGTATATAGAAATACTGCTTCTGCTGAAGAAAGCCATGAGACAAGATATAGAAAACTTATCCAGAATTTGGAGAATAACCGAGTATTCTCACGAGATGAGGCTGTTCTATGGAAATGTGGAAATTGCGGTTATGTGCACCAGGGTTCAGAAGCTCCCAAAGAATGCCCTGCATGCGCTCACCCTCAAGCCCATTTTGAGCTATTTACAGAGCCATATTAAAAAGAGATCTGTTAAAAACAGAATAATAAAAATACAAATTACCGGAATGATCGAGGCTGGGAAAACAAGAAATTTACTTTATGGCAATGCGCCTTGCCATAAGTAGAAACATTGTTCCGATTAGAATAAAAATTATGTTTAGTATTCCCAGATAGATTAGAACATAATTTAAAATGGAGACCAAACCATGAATGTCATAAGTATCTAATATCTGGTTAAATTGTGTAGAAACATCTTCCAGCTCTACAGATATATCTGCCAGATCCACTCCTATTCTGTCAATATCGGAGGCATTAATTTCCAGATTATCCTGAACCAGCTCCAGTTCCCTGGATAAGCCAAACATGTTATTTCCGATATCAGTAAAATAGTTTTCTGCTCCTTCCAGCGGTTTAAAGCCCATAATTTCAAAACCTACCATTCCTGCAACCTCATTAAAAGCCTCGCCCGAGTTATTGGTTATCTCTGAAGTATAGCTTAATGTATCTTTGGTAGTCCTTACTGTCTCTGCAATATTGTCAGTAGATTCATTTGAATTTTTAAGCATTTCTATTATCTCTTCCAGTGAAGAGGATACAGAAAGGCTTAATTTATGGACATGATCAAAATCCTGCTGATGGGAATGCAGTATCCGGATACTGCCAGAAGCAAATACAGCCCCGCATAAACCAAACAGTATAATTATAATGGAGAAGATGGTTACCAATATTTTCATTTTGTTTTATGCCTAATTTTTTATCTTAATGCTTAAATATTACCACATAGTTGCCAGACAGAGAAAAATTCTCAAATTTAACTTAATAAAGATAATGAATAGAAGTCATAAAAAATTAATACCTTGGCCAATATATATTATTATAACCATATATATTCCGTAAAATAATTTATGACGAGGGGAATTAACATGAAAAAAATTAATATTGCATTAGTGGGAAAAAAGTTTATGGGAAAAGCGCACACTCATGCCTATACCGACCTTTCTATTTTCTTTGAACCAGAAATTGAAATAGTAAAGCATACTATTTGTGGTACAGAAGAAAGTGTATTTGATACTGCCAGGAAATGGGGATGGCAAAATGGCAGCACAAACTGGAAAGAAGTAATCGAAAATGAAGACATAGACCTGGTTGATATTTCCGGCCCCAGCAAAATTCATGCGGATATAGCTATTGCTGCTGCTAAAAGAGGTAAGCATATTTTTTGTGAAAAGCCATTGGCCTTAAATCTATCTGATGCAAAGAAAATGCTGGACACAGTTAAAAAAGCAGGTGTTGTCCATATGATAGGGTTTAATTACAGAAGAGTTCCTGCACTAGCCCTGGCAAAGCAACTGATCGAAGAGGGGGAGCTTGGAGATATTTACCATTTCAGGGAAATTTATCAGCAGGATTGGCTCATAGATCCCAATTATCCTCTTGCCTGGAGGTTAAGAAAAAAAGACGCAGGCTATGGCTCACATGGAGACTTGGGCACCCATGTCATTGATTTGGCAAGATTCTTGGTTGGAGAGATTGAGAAAGTCTGCTGTATGCAGGAAACTTTTATTAAAGAGAGACCAATCCCTAAAGTGGAGGATGGTTTGCTGGCCATACCCGGAGACAAAATGGCCCCGGTTAATGTTGACGATGCTTCGGCTTTCCTGTTCAGGTTTAAAGATAAAAATACCATGGGTTATTTTGAAGTAACCAGGTATGGCCATGGACATAAAAACCAGAATAGAATAGAGATAAAT
>JBNJCW010000092.1:0-5365 GCA_051744345.1 Actinomycetota bacterium | reverse complement strand
ATGATAAGTTACCTCCGGAACAAATAGGGATTTTGCCGGTTAAGCTTAAAAATTTTAATTAAAATCTTGCTGGGATATCTTTTGTTGTCTGTCTTTGATAATGAAGTTATCTTTTTTCCAGTCTTTTCCAAATAGCTTTTTCAGCAGTTCGGATGAACCCTTTATTTCCACAAGGTCAATTTTTTTGCCCAAGACCTCGCTTAAAAAATCAACCATGTCCAGGGCATATTTTCTATGTATTTCTTCCAGGTCATCGTTATCGATGAGCAATACCCGGTTATAGTTTCTCATCATTTGGGCTATAAGGAATCTGGAGGTCTCCTCATCCATCTTTCTTCTCCCGTATCTTTCCCTGTTCCTTATCCATCCGGCAGGTATTTTGTCTTCCTGTCCTGTATTTACCAGATAGCCCCTGTAGGGATCGCTCCCGTATTCTATCCATCCCTTGCACAGGTAGTATGTAGCTGGGTCTTTTTTAAACTCTTCCACATATTTTTCTTTTGAGCCTAAAAAGAGGCTTATGCAGTCATCGACCTTAGGGACTACAATTTGGTGTTTGCCTGATTTAAGGCCGACAACGCCATTGCTGCACAGGCCGTAAGCAAGTATTATTCTGTCATAGCTGTCATCAACCTTATCTATCTCTTTCTGAAGCCTGGCCCTCATTTTATTCGGAGTATCGTGAAGGTGCTGCTCCATAAATATATAGTCCATATTGTCTGATGCCAATCCCTTTTTTATGTTTTGCAATTCATCCTTCATTACATCACAAACTATTGCTATATCTTTCATATAATATTCCTCTTATTCTTAAAAATTACAGGTAATTGATTAGAAGGTATTATAATCCAAGCGCTTGTTTTATTAAAGCATATTAAATTAAGCTGCCTTCAGGGCCGCATTTGCCCGCCACAAAATACTGCTTTGGCTGCCAGCTTTGCTTTTTAGCAGCAACACCATACTTGTAATATCACTGAAGAGAAGCATGTTAAATATTTTCTTTAAATCAAAATTATCCCTGGCAATATGCTCTTTGATGGCAGCAAAACAAGCTAAGAAGGGATTTCTCAGAGATAGTCCTCTTTCTGTTATCTGTGCCGGGCATTTGAGGAAACCTCTTGTGGCATCTTCAAAAGCTTAAGAATCCTTCCTTCTTATTGTAAACTGATTTGTTTATAATATTCATTACAGGCGCTGAAAAGGTTACAAAGATATTTATTGAAGAAAAAATCTGAAAGCATAGATATTATAACTACTACCTGCAGTTATGACTGCGGCGGCAGATGTCTTTTGGAAGTACATGTAAAAAATAACCGGATAATTGATATTAAATCAAAAGTTACCCGGAATCCTGGCCTAAAGGCATGTGCCAGGGGTCTTGCCCAGAAAGATATTGCAAATCATCCCAACCGCCTTAAAACCCCCCTTAAAAGATACGGCAAGAGAGGAAGCGGAGCTTTTAAGCCTGTAGCATGGGATGAGGCGCTGGATACAGTTGCCGGAAAGCTTAAGCAGGTTATTAGCAATCATGGGACTGGATCTATCTGTTTTGTGCCTGGTTCCGGATCTATGAGTGTCCTTAATAATACGGGTTCAGTTGCCAAAAGATTCTTCGGTATGCTTGGAAAATGCACTACAGTTTGCGGCGGGGAATCTTTAGAAGGTGCCCTCCAATCTTCACTGGCTACCTTCGGTTCAGAATTTACAGGCAGCACCAGGGATAATCTTCTTTATTCAAAACTAATCATACTTTGGGGGTGGAATCCAAAAGTCACCAGATTTGGCTCTGATACGCTGCATTACCTGCTGAGGGCAAAAAAAGCAGGTGCCAGAATAATATGCGTGGACCCTCGGAATAACCAAACCGGCCAGACCCTGGCAGATCAGTGGATACCTGTAAGGCCCGGTACAGATACTGCCATGCTTATAGCTATGGCCTGGGTAATGATGGATGAAAAATTATATGATAGAAATTTTGTCCAGAAATACACCCATGGCTTTGATAATTATTATGATTATGTAATGGGCAAAGAAGACGGCCTGGAAAAAAATCCCCGATGGGCAGCTTCTATATGCGGGGTATCGCCGGATAGTATAAAAAGCATTGCCCGGGAATATGCCAGAATAAAACCAGCAGCCCTTATAACCGGCTGGGCTCCCGGCCGCAGCGCCTATGGGGAGCAGTTCCATAGGGCTGCTTCAGTTCTGGCAGCATTAACAGCAAATATAGGAATTAAAGGCGGCTTTGTTTCCGGAGGAACCGATATTGTGAACCTGGGAAGGATTAAAAGAGGAATTCCTATTCCGGATACAGAACATTATCTGGTACATAATGTTAAATTATATGATTCGCTTATGTATGGAAGAAAAAAGGGCTATAAGACTGATTGCAGGCTTCTTTATCTTGTAGGGTCGAATTTTTTAAACCAGCACCCCAATCTAAACAAGGGCAAAGAAGCCCTGATTCAGCAGAATTTTATAGTAGTGCATGATCTATTCCTGACTCCTACTGCCAGGTTTGCAGATATTGTCCTGCCTGTCACCCATTACCTTGAACAAAATGATATAGGGCTTCCCTGGATTGGGGGGCCATTTGTCATCTTTATGGAAAAAGCAGTAGAGCCTCCCCCTGGGCTAAAATCCGATTTCGGTATTTTTACTGAAATATCCAAAAGGCTTGGAATTGACGGGTATCGTGAAAAAACTGACCAAAAATATCTTGAGGAAATTCTGGAAAAACAGCCTGGTTTTCCGGATCTGGCAACCCTTAAGAAAGCCGGACTATACAGGCTAGATAATAGCTTGCGGACAGCTTTTTCCAGCCAGATAAAAGACCCTGCTAACCACCCTTTTAAGACCCCATCGGGTAAAATTGAAATATTCAGCCATATGTTTGCCGATATGAGGAATCCCCTGATACCCCCTATCCCAAAATATATACCGGCATGGGAAGGGCCGGAGAGCGAGAAAATAAAAGATTATCCCATTCAGTTAATAACGCCCCATTCAAAGATACGGATAAACTCACAACTTGATAATACGGAAACATTGAAAAAAGATAGACATGATCGTCTCTGGTTAAATCCGGAAGATGCCTATAGGAGGAAAATAAAGGATGGCGATATGGTTTTAGTATACAATAACAGGGGCAGGATGCGGGCAAGGATAAGGATAACTGAAAACATAATGCCGGGAACTGCCAGCATGGATCAGGGAAAATGGTATGACCCTGATGAAAAGGGTATTAACTGCGGGGGAAGTGTTAATGTGCTTACACTGGACAGGAGCTCACCTGCCGGCTCGCTTGCCTCAAATACCTGCCTGGTGCAGGTAGAAAAAATATAGGTAAATTAAAACTATTGCCGTATCCCTTGCCCTGAAATGATTTTCTATCCCGGAGTCTGTATATTCTTCCTTCTTATCCTGTCTTCGCCGGTATCTCTAAGCTTATCTATGCCAATATCAGTCCCGACCAGCAGGCTGGATAAATCTTTTTTGGCAGGTTAATTAGCCTACGAGTCAGAAAAATCTGCAAAAACTATCAGGGAGGGCATCTTTTTTACGGTTAGAAGGCAAGCTTAAATATATTTTCTCTAGCCTTTGAAAAATAATAAAAATCCGGGTGTATCTGAAGGTAGCGGTTTTTAATTTGCGGTGGGTACATTTCTGTACATGAAATGTAAAATAAGCCCCTTGATAAGGATAATCAAAAATATGCATATAAACAGCAAGGTTATATGCAGAGGCTGGCCAAATAAATAACAGAGGAGGGGAAGCAAAAATGAACCCAGGGCGCTTCCCACCACATTGGGGTTGACCTTGTGTTTCTTGCCAAGGGTGTATTTGTAGCCAAAGCCTACTGTAAGGGAAATACCGAAAGCTATTAAAAATATTACCGGTATAAGGTATGCTGCTATTCCGATAGTAGTAGCAATGCCTCCGCCTCCCCTGAATTTAAAAAATACCGGCCAGTTATGGCCAATAAGCACAGCGGCTGCAGCTATTACCATGGTTACATCATCCAAACCTATAAGCCTGGCTAAAAGGGGAACCAGCACCCCTTTTCCCACATCAAATATGAAAGTGGGTATTCCGGCCTTATACCCAAACTGGCGGCCTGCCCCGGCGGTGCCCGGCCTATCAATCCTGGACAGGTCCCCTCCTTTAAGCATTTTAGCTATGATATAGCCGAAAAGGACAGACCCCAGGAGGTAGCTGGCCAGCACATAAGCTATTTTAAAATATATGTTTTCTGCCATAGGAAAATGTTCTATATAATTGGCTAAGAATTATAGCAGATTAAGTACAAAATTATTAGTAATTATTGAAACAAATTATTATTGTTTTTTTACAAATAAACGGGTATAGTTTTTAACCAAACAATAATTTAAGGATTATTAATGGAAAGCCTATGGGAGCCTGCCAAAGATTTTCTTTTCCTGTCACTTTTTCTGGTTGCAGCTATTATACTTAAAAACAAGATTAATATCCTCCAGAAATACCTTATACCCACCTCTATCATTGCCGGGTTTATTGGCCTGGTGCTGGGTTCCGAAGTTCTGGGATTTATTATCCTGGACCCTGAAAGGCTGGGCACTATAATCTATCACCTGATGGCTATAGGTTTTATATCCCTGGCTTTAAAGGACAGGGAAAAAAGTTACGGGGATAAGATGGACAATGTTAATACCGGAATAGCGATAATTTCTGCATACCTGGCACAGGGAATTTTGGGCTTTGGCATCTCTCTTGCCCTTGCCTATACGGTACTGCCGGGCTTGTTTCCTCCTTTCGGGCTGCTTCTTCCCCTGGGATTTGCCCAGGGCCCCGGCCAGGCATATGCAATCGGCAGGAGCTGGGAAGAGCTGGGTTTCGCAAATGGGGCAAATATCGGCCTTTCGGTGGCTACTATCGGGTTCTTGTGGGCAATAATATTTGGTATACCCCTGCTTAACTTCCTGGTCAGGAGGAAGAAAAAATTAGGCCTGGCGGGAAGAGAGTCGGTATTAAAGCATATATTGAAACGGAAGGTGGATATTGAAGAAAAACATACTGAAAATATCCCCAGAAAACTTTTCATAGACAGCCTTTCCATACAACTGGTATTAATAGGGGTTGTTTATCTGATAACCTATCTGATTTTAAAGGGGGTATCCGCTGGCCTTGCTCCCCTTGGAGACTACGGGAATATCGTTTCAGACCTGCTATGGGGATTCCATTTTGTGGTGGCAACCATGGTGGCTATAGCGGTACGGATTATTTTAAATCTTTTTAAAAGGAAAAATTGGCTTCACATAAATTATCCGGACAATTACATCCTGCAGAGAATATCTGCCGGTTCTTTTGATTACATGATAGTCGCAGC
>JBNJCW010000091.1:0-5374 GCA_051744345.1 Actinomycetota bacterium | reverse complement strand
AAATGTGATTGATAAAAAATACTCTTATAACCCATGGAAGAAATTAGTTATTTTATCTACGAATATGTCACCACTGGCCTTGAAATAATAGGCGCACTGATAATAGTTTCATCAGTAATAATCGCTGCAGTAAATGCTGCTTTAAACTGGAGGAAGATTAAAGATAAGCACACCCTATACCATTCAAGCAGGATAACGGTTGGAAGGGGGATATTGCTTGGCCTTGAGCTTCTGATTGCAGCAGATATAGTAAGGACTGTTGGTGTACAGTTTACCCTCAGAAACATAAGTTTGCTGGGACTTATTGTCCTTATACGTATCATCCTGGGTTTCACCCTGGAAGTAGAGATAAGTGGAAAATGGCCCTGGCAGAACAATAAGGGGTCGGATTTTGGCTAACAGGTAACAAACATATTCTTCTTTAAAATCTTCCCTGCGCTAACCCAAGGATTAATTTGCCCCAAATTTTTGTCAGTTGCAATTTCCTGATTTTATCAAGCCTATAAGCAACCAAAAAAAAGCCATTGTAAAAAATATTGAGCCTGGATAAGATCATGTACTGCATAGCCTAACCTTTATCAAACAACAACCTTAAATATAGCCCCCTAATTTTATTTACATTTAAGTTTAAAGTTGTAAAATCTTATTCCATACAAACAGAAGAAAATTATGGAAAAAACAAAAAACAGCTTCAACCGCCTCCAGATCTCTTTATCAGCTACCAGCCATCTGGTAACTGACCTTTACTCAAGTTTCATAGTAGGCCTTATACCGGTGCTTGCAGCAAAATTCAGTCTCTCCCTTTTTCTTGTAAGCATCCTCTCAGCGGTAAATTTTATTGCCAACAGCTTTACCCAGCCAATATTTGGCCTGCTTTCTGATAAATACGGCACCAAGTATTTTATGATTTTTGGGCCTCTTTTTGCCTCCATTTTTATAAGCATGCTGGGAGTTGTTCCCTCCTATTACCTGATACTGGTTTTCCTTTTTTTTGGCAATATTTCTATTTCTGCCTTCCATCCCTCGAGCGCATCCATCGCCGGCCATTTCGGGGGAGAAAAAAGGGGGCTAGGAAACTCCATAATTTCCTTCGGGGGAAACCTGGGATACTCTGCAGGTTCCCTGTTTATAATCTTCATCACAGAAAAACTCGGCTTATCCTTTACCCCCCTGGCCATGATACCGGGAATAATTATGGCTGCTGTTCTGTATAAGCTTGTCCAGTCTCCCCGGATACACCTGGCAGAAGAGAAGAAAACCAATATCCTGACCAAGGTAAAAAGGGCTAAAAAACCCAAGATAGGCCTGATCTTTATGATAATGTTTACCTCTTACTCCAGGGACATAATCTGGGTTTCCCTGGCCACATTCCTGCCCCTCTACTTTACCCAGAGAAACATAACCCTTCTAAATGTTGGTTACCTTCTACTTACCTTCGGGGTGGTTGGCGCCCTGGGAGGCCTTATTTCCGGCTATTATTGTGACCGTTTAAAAAACACCACCATATTCATACAGGCCGGCCTCATAATTTCAGTGCCCCTGTTCTTTTTTGTTTTCAGAACAGAAGGCATAATATCTATCATCCTGTACATAATGGGCGGCTTCTTCCTGATATCTACTCTACCCCTGTGCATAAGGCTCTCCCAAGAGATACTTCCCTCCAATCTGGGGCTGGCATCTTCCCTGGTAATAGGGCTGAGCGGGGGCACTGCGGCCATAACCGTGATTTTTCTGGGAAGGCTGGCAGATACTGTTGGGATTGCCATGACCATGAGCATTATACTGATACTTCCGGTGATTTCATTTATATTGCTTATGTTTTTTCCCCGGCTTGAGAGAAAGGCCTAGGCCAGCTCCTTCATGGAAAGGGCTATCCTTTTTCTTTCCAGATCTATGCCTATAATTTTTACTTCAACCTTCTGGTGGATGCTTACCACATCCTGGGGATTGATTACAAACCTGTTTGAAAGCTCGGAAACATGTATGAGGCCGTTATTCTTTATGCCAATATCAACAAAAGCCCCAAAATTGGTAATATTGGTAATTATCCCTTTTAGCACCATGCCTTCCTCAAGGTCCTCTATGGAAGCTATCCCTTTCTCAAACTCAAAATCTTCCACGCTGTCCCTGGGGTCCCTCCCCGGCTTTGCCAGTTCAGAAATTATATCTTTTAAAGTAGGGAGCCCTGCCCTATCATCAACATACCTGGACAGATCTATCCTGTCCCCTATGCTTATACCGCCTGCCAGATCCTCAATATTTATCCCCAGATCTCCGGCAATCTTTTCCACTATATAATAGCTTTCCGGATGGACAGCACTGTTATCCAAAGGATTTTTCCCACCCTCTATCCTCAAGAAACCTGCACACTGCTCAAAAACCTTTTCTCCAAGCTTGGGAACCTTTTTTAAATCTTCCCGGCTTTCAAAAGGTCCATGCTGGGCCCGGTAATCTATTATATTTTTGGCAATCTTTGGTCCCAGCCCCGATACATGCACAAGCAGGTGCTTGCTTGCCGTATTAAGGTTAACCCCTACCTGATTTACACAGCTCTCTACCACCTTCTGCAGGCTGTCCTTTAATCTGGCCTGGTCTACATCATGCTGGTACTGGCCCACCCCTATGGATTTTGGGTCAATCTTTACCAGCTCTGCCAGCGGGTCTGCAAGCCTCCTTCCAATAGATACCGCACCCCTTACAGTCACATCCTGGTCCGGAAATTCTTCCCTTGCAGCCTCTGAAGCAGAATAAATCGAAGCACCCGCCTCGCTTACCATAAACACCTTAATTGCTTTATCCAGACCTGATGAATCTATAAACTGCCGGGTCTCCCTTCCGGCAGTGCCGTTTCCAATAGCAATAGCCTCAATTCCTAAACCTTTAACCATTTCCTTTATCTTCTGTTCCGCTTCCCCCTTTCTTGATACCGGCGGATGGGGATAAACGGTATCACTTGCCATAAGGTCTCCCTGCTCATTTAAGCATACCGCCTTACAGCCTGTCCTGAAGCCCGGATCAAGTGCCAGTATCCTCCTGGGCCCCAATACGGGCGCCAGAAGCAGCTGCCTTAAATTCTGGGCAAAAACCTTTATTGCCTCTGTATCCGCTGCCTCTTTGGCCTGGTTTATGAATTCTGTTTCAATGGAGGGAGATAAAAGCCTCCGGTAGCAATCCTTTACAGCCAGCTTAACCTGGCCTGAGGGCTGGTTCTGGGCTTTTAGATACATCTCTTCTAAAACTTCTAATACGCCCTCTTCCTCCGGAAGAACTGAAAGCCTGAGATACCCTTCCCTGTGACCCCTTTTTATGGCCAAAAACCGGTGTGAAGTGATTTCTGAAAGGGGTTCTCTGTAGTCAAAATAATCCCTGTATTTTGTGGCCTCTCCCGGGACTTCCTTTACTGCCCTGGAGCTAACCACAGCCCCTTTTTTAAAACAGGACCTTACAGCCTCCCTGGCCCTTTTATCCTCATTAATCCATTCAGAAATTATATGCCTGGCACCCTGCAGCACTTCCTCAGCTGTTTTTACCTTATCATTCAGGAAATTTTCAGCCTCCCGCCAGACATCAAAATCATCTTGTCCCCTTATCTTTTCGGCCAGGGGCTCCAGGCCTTTTGTTTTGGCTTTATCGGCCTTTGTCTTTCTCTTGGGCTTATAGGGAAGGTAGAGGTCTTCAAGCTCTATAAGGCTGTCTGCTTCATTAATGCTTTCTTTAAGCCTGGAGGTTAGCTTGCCCTGGCGGGCAATCTCTGCCAGTATGGTTTCCCTCCTGCTGTCCAGATCCCTGAGCCTGGCAGCCTCTTTTTCTATGTCCTGTATGCTGGTTTCATCAAGATTTCCGGTTGCCTCTTTACGGTAGCGGGAAATAAAGGGGATGGTGCTGCCTTCTTCAAGAAGTTTTATGGTATTGTATATGCTTTTTTTAGGTATGCCCAGTTTGGCTGATATTTCTTTGGAATAGCCTTCCATATATTAATCCCCTAATTTTTTAAAACAAGGGATATCCTATAATTTATTTGGGGACTAATCAAGCAAGAAATACAAATGTTTTTAACCGCCGGCCATCTGTGCCAGTACGCCGATTACCCTGATAACCGCCGGGCCAATGATTACAGTCATAAGCGCAGGAAACAGGCAGAATATAAGGGGGAACACAAGTTTTACCGGAGCTTTTATCCCTGCCTCCTCAGCCCTCTGCCTCCTCCTTGTCCTCATCTCTGAAGCCTGCACCCTTAAAACCTTCCCTACGGAGATACCGAAGGTCTCTGCCTGTATCATGGATATTATAAAGGTGTTAAGGTCCGCTACTTCTGTCCTTCTGTTTAAATTCCTGAAGGCATCCTTTCTGGAAAAGCCCAGCTGTATTTCATGAAGCATCTTGTTAAGCTCGTCCCCCAGGCTTCCTTTTATATTATTAGCCACCCTGGCCAGAGCACCGTCAAAACCCATGCCTGCCTCCACGCTTATGGTTAAAAGATCCAATGCATTGGGAAGCGCTTTCTTTATCTCTTCCTGCCTGGCACCTGCCTTGCTCCTGACGTAGAGATCGGGGAAAAAATAGGATATGGGTATAAGTGCCAGAAGCATTATGACCACAAGGCCGGAGACAGAAAAGAAAAGAAGGATTATGAGAGCCAGAAAGAAAAACCCTATGGGAAACAGAAGCTTTATGGCCAGATACATATCCACGCTTACCTTCTCAAATATACCTGCCAGCTCAAGCTTATGCTTGGTAGATTCTGCCATGTTGGCCGGGCTCAGCCTTTTTACCAGGCCGGCAATCCTGCCAAATAAGGGAATTACCATTCTCTCAATAAAGGAAGTCTGCTTCCTTTCCTGCTGGCTGGGGGTTATCTGGTATTGGGAAAGCTTGTCCATGGCCCTTTTAGGCTTAACCTTTACTACCGCTGGCATGCCTGAAAAAAGCACAATAAAAAATACAGCAAAAAAAACAGAGCCTAAAATAAGGTAAAAGTATAAATTTTGCATAATATTCATCTCTAGTACTCCACCCTTACAATTTTAACAATCCAGATTATGCCCACAATCATAAGAAATGCCGACACCCCTACCATTACCAGCCCCAGCACACTGCTAACCAGCAGGCTTATGTATTCCCTGTTGGTAAAACTTATAAAGGCAGCCACCAGTATGGGAAGGGCTATTAATATAATGGCCGAAAGCCTACCCTCTGCAGTCAATGCCTTAATCTGGCGAAGCGTCGTATCCCTTTCCCTGATGGTGGCAGAAATGGTTTCCAGAACCTCAACCAAATTACCCCCTACCTCCCTCTGTATGTTAACCGCCATTACCACCCACCTGAAATGCTCGGAATTCATTTTCTTAGACATATTCTCCAGAGCTTCCCTTTC
>JBNJCW010000090.1:0-5609 GCA_051744345.1 Actinomycetota bacterium | reverse complement strand
TAAGGCCCCGGACAAAACCAAATCACGGTTTTTATGATAAACGAAGACAGGCATTGCCGGTAAAAATCGGAGAAATAAAAAAGGCTCTTCCTCCTTTATCGAAGTCTTAAGCCTTTTTCAATACTCATTTGAGGTCTCTGCTTCCGGGACACACCTTTTTTAAGAGGTTTTGGCGGAAGCAGAAAACCTATATTTCATATTCTGAGGTATACTGGATTACTCCGGTAAGGTCTTCAATAATCTTAAAATATTTTAATTTTTCCAGCTCCAGAGCAAGAGATTCTGCCGAAACCCTGGCAAACCTTCCTTTTTTGTTGATCAGCTCGCTGGTTATTTCATCCAGTTCCTTGGGCGAACATTTCGTTTCTATAAGCCATCTATGGCTATCCTTTACATCCATCTCTTCATAATCCAGTATATCAATTCCATAAACCATTTTATTCAAGTTCATTTTCTCCCCTTTCCTGTATAAATTATCCAGAAATTAATTCATAAATACGGTGGTTACAACCCTTCGGCCGTTATTTTCTGCGATACCAATACCAATCTGGCCGTATGCATCCCTTAATATGTTTGCCTTATGGGTAGGGCTGTTCATCCATGCATCAGCAAAAACCTGGGGGCTGCCTGCTGAAGCCGGTTTTGAATGTGCCAGGTTCTCTCCTGCATTCCTGTAACTGATACCATTTGCCTTAAGCAAATCAAATACACTTGTTCCTTCCGGACTGTAATGGGAAAAATAGTTTTTGTTAAGCATATCTGCACTCCTGGATCTGGCAATATTGGTCAGTGCCTGGTTAGGGGCAAGGGCTCCCAGGCCGTTTGCTGCCCTGATTTGATTTATCAGGGCAAGCACCTGCTGCTCATATCCGTTCAGGTTTGCTGTCTGTACAGGCGGCTGGGTATCTACATTTGTTTTAGTTTCACCGGTGCTTCCTTTAACTGCTGGCTGTATTTTTGCCTTCTGTACGTGTTCATCTAAATTTTTGGTTACGCTGTTTAAAAATTCTTCATTCTCTACCGCTGGACTTTTAATGTTTGCCTTTACTGCAGCTACATTTACCCCATCTTCCCGGCTGACGTTATAGCTGCTGTTATTTACCGACAGATTATTCATGCCTACCTTGCTGGTAAAAGAAGTCAGGACAATAAAAGAGGCAAACAGCAAGGCCAGAGATACTGCTGCCACCGCTGTAAGCATTATTTTATTTTTTACCAATTTCATTTTCAAACCCCCAATTAAAAAAGCCACCCAGTTAGAGGCTGGATGGCTTACAAATTACTTTTTTTAAAAATGAAAAAAGTAATAGCCGGTTGCACCACTAGCTCATTACATTTCCAGGTGCCCAAATAATGAAATGTAAGTCACAGCCTCTATTACTTATAAGCTTATTTAATTTTCAATTAAACTATTGATACTTATTATGATATAAATAATAATATATTAAAAAATATATGTCAAGATTAATATTAATATTTATGTTATTAGATAAGTATAGATACTTTTATTGTTTACCTGGAAAATTTTCCAGCTCTCATGGTCAGGATGATGAGGTATATTATGATGAATACGGTAGTTATTCCACCGGAAAGTGAAGCGTTTTCCCCGAAAAGGGAAAGGGCGGTAGCAGCAGCAAACCCGCCGTTTTTTACGGTTCCGAACAGTATAAGGCTGCTTATATTTTCCCTGGCCATTTTTGTCCTGAAAAGTATGAACTCCATAAGGAAACCGATACCGAATATGGGGACAAAGGCTATAACTCCAGCCCTCGCCAGAACAGAGGAGCTGGTAAAAAAGACATCCCTGTTTAGGGCAATAACCGCAAAAATTACAACAAACAGGCTCCAGTTTACAATCTTTCCCCTCCATTTATCTATATAACGGCTTATATTGAAATGGATAAGTATCTGGGATACTATCAAGGGTCCTATGATGAGCTCTGCCAGAATTATGAACAGCCTGGAAGGCTCTATTAAAATGTCTCCCAGAAAGAGCAGGCCTACCGCCGGTATCACCAGGAGTGATACAAAATATGCGCCTATTACCCCCACAAGGGAATACCTTACGTTTCCTGAAAGTATTCCTGTAAAAGGTGCAATTGCCACTCCGGGAGGTGCTGCTGCCACTATAACAAAACCATACCATAGCTGTTTATTTGGAACCAGGTACCATGCCAGCAATAGGGTAACGCCCCCAAAAAGGATATAATTTAAAGCTACGCTCCATAATACCGGCTTTACCATTTCTTTTGAAAAGATAAGCCTGGTTATAGGGAGCTGGGTCATGGACACGGTCATTACCACTGCCACCGCCGGAATGGTAAGATGCCTTACCCAGCCTGCTGCATCCCCCAGGGATAGCCCCAGTACCAGGGCAAGAATGAATATAAAGTTTCTATTGGATAGAAGCCTTAGAAAAAACATAATTTGAATTTTTGGTTCAGCCCAATTATATGTTGGTTGGGGTTCAGATCATATCCCTTAATGGAGTTCTGTCTGGAACTTCATAAACCTTAATACATCGCTTTTGGTTACCAGTCCCCTTATCCTGTCTCCGGACATTATAACCAGATGTCCCAGATCATTTTGCGACATCCTTTTTATGGCATCGCTTACTTCCATATCCGGTTCTATAATCTCATCATCGGTAACCGTTTTAACTATTTCCCCTACGGTGATTTCATCCCTCTCCTCGGAAGAAAAGCTTTTTACATCATGGAGGGAGACAATCCCTATGAATTTTTGGTTCCTTTTTCCCTCCACCACAGGAAACCTTCCATACCTGTATTTCATAAAATAATTATCTATAATTTGATTTAAGGTTATGTCCTTGGGAACAGCCACCACGTCTTCTTTCATTATATCCTTTACCTTTATTCCCTTGGATGCTATCTCAAACAGGGTCTGCCTGTAACTATTATAAGCTGATGACTGCAGAAACCATCCAATAAAAGCAAACCATATGCCTCCCATGAAGTTTCCCATAAAAATGAAAAGTATGCCTAAACCTACCAGCATAAAACCTATGACCCTTCCGGAAATCATGGCAATATAGGTGGCCCTTCTCAGGTTATCGGTTACTTTCCATACTATTGATCTAAGGACCCTGCCTCCGTCCAGAGGAAAACCGGGAAGCAGGTTAAAAACACCCAGCACTACATTTATCATGGCCAGGTAACGCAATGGCTCTTCAACTACCGTAACTCCTCTGCTGAAAAACCACAGGATCCCAAACACAGCGGCCAGGACAAAGGAAGCCAGCGGGCCAGCTACAGCCATCACTAATTCACTTCCCGGATCCTGGGCTTCTTTTTCCATATGGGCCATTCCCCCGAAAATAAACAAAGAAATTTTCTTGATAGGAATCCCCCTTTTTCTGGCCACCAGGGAGTGGCTTAACTCATGCACCAGCACGGAAGAGAAAAACAGCAATACAGTTATTATGGTAACTGCTGCTATTACTAAAGCACTTTCCCCAGGGAGAAGATTGGGGAAATAATAAAACCCGAATAGATACGCAAAAAGGGCAAAAATTATAAACCAGCTGTAATCCAGCCTGACTTCTATCCCAAATACCCTAAACAGTTTTATGGAGTTTTTGAACATAATTTGCTCCTTCGATTAAATATTTGGAAAAATTATATCATATTCATTTCCAAGTATTTACACAGAAGAAATTAGCATTTGGCCTGTTTTCTTAATATGCGGGCGCAGTCTTCGGGGAGTATGGTGTTTATATACATCCCCGAGCCAATCTCAAACCCGGCCCGGGTGGTAAGCCGGGGCAGAATTTCAAGGTGCCAGTGGTAATGCTTCTCTCCAGACTTGTCCACCGGCGAGCTGTCTAGAACATAATTATAATCCGGGTTCTCCAGCACATCATATAATTTCTTCAGGCACCTCTTCAGCATATGGGCAAGCCCCTTGATCATTTCACTGTCTGCCTGAACAAAACATGCCTGGTGTTTTTTGGGAAGTATGATGATATTGTAGGGAACCACCGAGGCATAGGGGGCAAAAGCTATAAAACTGTCACTTTCTTCAATAAGCCTCTCTTTGGACTTTTTTTCGTATTCTATCATGTCACAGTATACGCAATGGCCGAAATCATCAAAATACCTCTGTGATTCATACAGCCTGTCTCTTACATAGCCGGGCACAAAAGGAGTGGCTATCAACTGAGAGTGGGGATGCTCCAGTGAGGTCCCTGCCCTGCTTCCATGATTCCTGAATATTATAATCAGCTGATAATTCTCATTCTTGCTCAAGGCATCAAACCTCTGCTTGTAAGCCATAACCACCTTCTCCACTTCCGCCTGGTCCATGGTGGCCAGGTTATGGTTGTGCATAGGTGATTCAATAATCACTTCATGGTCGCCCACCCCGTTCATGCTCAGATACGGTCCTTTCATATAGCGGTCTACCGCATAACCGACCCCTTCGCTGGGGCTTAGCGCCGCAAACTTATTGGGAACCACCCGTACATCCCAGCCATCTGCCCCTATCCTTGCCAGCTCTCTGGGGGTCATGTGCTCATTGCCTTTGCAGAAGGGGCAATCTTTTACATATTTCGTTTCATTTTTGGCCTTTTTTTTCTGCTTGAAGTCTTTGGGCCTTTTTGCCCTTTCCAGGGAAAATATGGTCCAGTCCTTGGTAGAAAGATCCTGCCTTATTATTGACATGACTTTATCTCCTTTGTCTTAAGTATATCTATCATAATTGGCCAGCAATTATTTATCAACCAATCTAATTCAAATTACTTGAATTTTAAGTCCCAGCCCTTACAATATAGGCATGGAAGAAAAAGAATTCGAAAAAACTGTTCTGGAAGTAGTGGAGAGTTTGCCTGGAAACTTTGCCCAAAAGCTGGAAAACATCGGCCTGGTAATAGATGATTCGGATCTGCCCCCCAAAGGAAAGCTTACCCTTGGCCTGTACCGGGGGGTTCCCGCAACCCGGAGGTCTTTTAGGGGAAGGATGGCAATGCCGGATAAAATAACCCTGTACAAGAAAGCCATTGAAAAGGTAAGCAGGACAGATGAAGATATCAAGAAAAACATAAGGAGGGTTATACTCCACGAAATAGGCCATTATTTTGGCCTGGATGAGCAAAGGCTCAGAAGGCTTGGCTACTAGATTTTTTGCTTGCCCCAAGCAGCTCTTCTTTTTGCCAGAACCACATCAAGGTATCCCGCCTTCAAACAGCTGGCTACCTGCCTGCATTTGGCTTTTAGTATAAAATAGGTGTTCTTGTCCACCGAGTCCAAACATTCAAAATTAGCCTGCCCCTTGCTTATTACCAGGTCTGCCTTCTTAAATTCCTTTAAAAACTCTTCTGAAATATACTGGAAGTTAACCCCGGAACGGTCAGTGCCTGTTTCTATTACCTTTACCAGGTTATTTATTCCTGCCTCTTCTGCATCCTCCCTGGTGGCATCATTTATTATGGGTCCCGATTTCACAGAGAATACAATGTTTTTCTGCTCCTTTATAAGCTCTTCTAAAAACACACGGTCGAATACTATCTCTCCTGCATTATCGCCTATATACAGTATGTTTTTTGCTTTCTTAAGGTCAGCCTTAAAACGGGGGAAGTCATTTATCGCCAG
>JBNJCW010000089.1:0-5844 GCA_051744345.1 Actinomycetota bacterium | reverse complement strand
AGATAGGTTATTTTTCTCATTTTAATCTATATCTCCCTTATTTTCTTACAAAATAAACATCATCTTCAACTTCTGACGGGTCAGGGAAAGGGCTATCCTTGGCAAAGTCCACCGCTTCTGCTAATTTACGTTTCGCCTCTTTTTCCAAATCACTCACCTGCTTTTTACTTATAACCTTTTCCTGTATAAGCCTGGCTGCATACCTCTTTAAGGGATCTTTTTCTATCCATGACTTTACCTCTTCTTTGCTCCGGTAAACCTGGGCATCACTCTTGGAATGCCCTTTCCACCTGTAGGTACGGGCTTCAATCAGTACAGGGCCCTTTCCTTTCCTGCACCTGTCAGCAAAATGGGCTATCGTATTGTAAACCTGGACAAGGTCATTGCCGTCTATGGTAAGCCCTTCAATTCCGTAGGCTGACTTCCGGTCAGAAATCTTGTCTATGTTAAAAGCATAATCAGTAGGGGTGGACATCCCGTATATATTGTTTTCGCAAAGATAAATTACGGGCAGGTCCCAGATTGAAGCCATATTCACCGACTCATGGAATATCCCCTGGTTGGCAGCGCCATCACCGAAGAAGCAGATAACCATCTTCTGGTTGCCGTATTTCATCTTACAGGTTAAGGCCGCACCGGTAGCTATACCCAGTCCACCTCCCACAATACCATTGGCTCCCAGGTTTCCGCTTTCTATATCCGCTATATGCATGGAACCGCCTTTACCCTTGCAGTATCCTGTTTTTTTGCCTAAAAGCTCTGCCATCATCCGATTAAGGTCCGCCCCTTTGGATATGCAGTGGCCGTGGCCACGGTGTGTGGAGGTAATATAATCATCCTTATCTATAGCATAAACAGCTCCTACCGCAGTTGCCTCTTGCCCTACATAAAGATGGCAGGTTCCATGTATCATCCCCCGGATTATAAACTGCTCGGTTTGCTCTTCAAAAAACCTTATCTGGTACATCTTCTTTAGCATTTCAACCTTTATCTTCTCATCCAGCTGCCCAAAGCTGTCCTTTATCTTATATCCGTCTATTTTACTGCTCTTTGTCATGTCAACTCCCCAATATTTTTTTTGCTGTATCCTCATCGGTTAACAATGTATTTATAATATGGCCCCTCAGGGCTCCCTGTATTACCGGTACCTTCCTTTTGCCGAAACCAACCACAACAACATTCCTGATGCTTTTTACCCTTTCCAGGGATATCCTTATAAGCCTCTCATCAAGCCTGTTTTTAATATGGTCTCCATGCTCATCTATAAAGATAAGGTTAATATCCCCTATCACCCCCAGGCTTTTCAGGTATCCAAATTCCTCCTGCCTGAAATTGCCGCTTTTAAGCAGGGTGGAATCCGGGCCTATATCGCTTATCCCCAGTATGGCTGTCTCTACCTTCCGGGACAGCTCTATGATTTCCCTGTTATTGCTGTCATTTTCAATTATTTCCTTTACCTCCCTGCTGTCCAAAACAGCCGGAGAATGAATCATATAGCTTATACCCCCCAGCTTGTTTGCCAGGGTACTGGCAATTGAATTGGTATGCACACCGGTACCTATTTTTCCCAGTCCCCCTATAAGAGGCACCACTTTTACTCCATAATTTTTTCCCACTTCAATATAATCGGCCACGCTCTTTAATGTAGTCCCCCAGCCTATTCCCAGGTAACTTCCATACTCCAGTATCATTTCCAGCTTGCTGGCCAGCCTTCCGGCCAGGGCCCTGCGCACTTCATCCCTGCTCTCATAGGAAGGCGCTACCAGGCATTCCCCTAGTCCAAATTTTTTTTCAATCTCAAACTCCAGCTCCCCAAACTGGCCCGAAGGGGAATTTATGCTTATTTCCACTATATTTTCCCTTCTTGCCAGGCCCAGATACCTGGATACCCTGGTCCTGGAGATACCCAGCCTTTCCGCTATCTCCTGCTGGGTCAGGTTGCCCAGGTAGTACAGCCTGGCAATTTTGGAAATCAATTTTTGTTTTTCACTGTCAACCATAATATCACTCATTTGTGCATTATTAGCACATATATTCAACAACCAATATACCACAGCACTCATATATTTCAAGCAGTTATTTATTACAGTTTGGAGGTATTTTGTGTCCATGCTATACTTTTATTACAAAAATGGAAATTACAAACATAAATAAGGTAAAAAATAAATTAACCGGCTTTTTCAAGCAGCATGAGGAGATCCTGTTTTCATATTTATTCGGATCCCGGGCTACCGGAAGGGCCCATAAACTTAGTGATATAGATATAGCTATCTATATTGACCAGTCCCTGATAGATGAAAAGGGGTACAGGTACGGATACCAGGCAGAAACCTTGAGCGATATTATGGGGCTGCTTGGCACCAGCAAGGTTGATCTGGTTATATTAAACCATGCCAAGCCTCTTCTCAGGCACAGGATAATTTACTACGGAAAATTAATTTACAGCACCGACGAAAGAAAAAGAATAGATTTCCAGGTGGATACCATCCACAGGTACATGGATTATAAAATGCTGCAGAAAAAAATATCTTAAATGATTGACAAATTACTGGTTTTAAAAAGAATAAAAGAGCTTGAAAATAATCTGGCTATACTTTATCAGCTAAGAAGCATAGAGCTTGAAGAGCTGTCTAAATCAGTAAAAACCCAGTGGATGGTATTCTACGGTCTTCAAGTCTGTATTCAAACAACAATTGATATTGGCAGCCATATCCTGGCAGCCATTGGTGAAAACCAGATAGAAGAATATATAGATATAATTGAAAAGCTGGGCAAGAAGAAAATAATACCGGAAGGTTTTGCAGAAGAGATAAAGGGTATGCCTGGATTAAGAAATCTTCTGGTGCATGAATACGGAACCGTGGACATCCATAAAGTGTATGATATCCTGCAGAACAATCTGGGGGATTTTAAAAAATTTATCTCACATATCAAGACATTCCTGGAAAAATCTTCAGACCGGCAATAATATGGTACACACACCTGCAGCTACAGTTTAAATACCGGCTTATAGGCTTTCCTTTCCAGCATCAAATCCAGGCCCTTTTTAAACTGAGACAGGGGCAGGGGGCTGGATACCAGGGGTGAAACATCCACCTTTTTATCCGTTATGAGCCGGTAAGCCTTCTCCAGCGTATCCGGAGTTGAAGAGTAAGTGCTTTTTATGGTAATTTCCCTTTTATAGATTGTTTCAAAATTGAGAGGCACCATTATGTTTTTTTCAGCCGCCCCAAATATGTTGATGGTTCCTCCATCCCTCAAGTAAGCAATTGCTTCATCCACAGTTGCCCGGTTGGTAACCGTAAGTATGGCCGTATCAATTCCAATGCCGCTTGCCGCCCTTAATGTCTCAACCGTTGAATCCTTAGCAGGATTGACTATGCAGTCAGCGCCCATCTTGCGGGCCAGATTGAGCCTTTCCTGGTCCAGATCTATTGCCGCCGCCCTGCAGCCGTAAAGCTTTATAAGCTGTATAAAAAGCATGCCTATGGCCCCTGTTCCTACCACAGAGAACCAGTCTCCTTTAACCGTTTCTACCCTCTCCATAGCCCTGATGCAGCAGGCCAGAGGCTCTATAAATACCGCTTCTTTTAGAACCTGTCCTTCCGGCAGCCTGAAGGTTGTATTTTCTATATGCTCTGCTGACAACCTTATAAACTCGGAAAAACCTCCCGGATAGATATTGGTTTCTTTAAAATGCCTGCACATGGAATGGTTTTTATGCCTGCAGTAATGGCACTTAAAACAGGGTATGTGATGGGCGGCAACCACTACATCGCCTATGTCAAACCTGGAAACTTTTTTTCCTTTCTGAACTACTTCCCCCACCACCTCATGGCCATAAACGGCAGGCTTTTTTGTATTTTTGTCAAAAATTTTAATGATATCAGAGCCGCACAGACCGCATAAAAGCATCCTTAACAGCAGCTGGTCATCTCCAACAGGCGGTTTTTCTAATTCTTCTATGAGGAATTTATCCTTGCTGTAGCAAAACAACGCTTTCATATGGCTAGGTTACAATATTGTATTTTATCCCCTTCTGGGCATCCATCAGCTCCAGGGCTTCAATCAGGTTCTCCAAAGGCATGTCTCCGGTTATAAAGTTTTCGGCATCGATTTTACCGGAGGTTATCAAACAAAAAGCTTTCCTTGCATGGTAGGGGGTAAGGTGGTATACACCTTTTATATCCAGTTCAGAGTAATGCAATAGCTTTGTATCTATATTTATTGAGCTGCCCGGTTTACACCCCCCGAAAAGGAGTATGGTGGCCCCTTTCCTTCCCATAAGTATTGTTTTTTCCCATACCTGGGGAATACCGGTTGCTTCGATACCCACATCCACCCCATAACCCTTTTCGGTGATTTTTCTTACCGCAGAAACCTGGTCAGTCTTGGAAGCATTAATGACATGCTCTGCTCCAAATTTCTGGGCATAATAAAGCCTTTCGTCAGACAAATCAGTTGCAATCACCCTTGCCCCTTTCAGGCTGGCCAGGGCTACAAACAGAAGCCCGATAGGTCCAGCCCCGTTTACGGCTACTGTGTCTCCCATCTTTATATTTACCTCATCGATTCCATGCACCACACAGGAAAGCGGTTCAAGTATTGCCGCCTCCCTGTAACTTATCCCTTCAGGAATTTTAAAGGTATTGATTTTGACGATATTTTCAGGAACCTTTATATACTGCGCATAGGCGCCGTTATTATATACCACGTTTTCACACATTGAATATTCTTCCAATTTGCAGTAATAGCACCTAAAACAGGGACAGGAATTTAAGGCAACCACCCTGTCCCCCACCTTAAAATCCTCAACACTGCGGCCAATCTCTGCTATATCTCCTGCATATTCATGCCCGAAAACCGAGCCTTCTTCTATCATGGTAGGGTGGCCCCGCTTGTATGTTTTAAGGTCGGAACCGCAGGTAAGGGCTGATCTGATTTTTACCAGGATTTCGCCATCTCCAATCTGGGGAATATCTGTATCCACAAACCTTACATCCTTGGGCCCAAAGAAAAGCTGGGCTTTCATTTTCCCTTTCATGCTAAGCCTTTCTGTACCGTTATGTATGGTTACCTATTATACTATTAATCAGGTTAGAATATAACTTTAATTTCAAACTAAGGCATTCTAAAAAGAATGTTATATACTTAAACCCGCTTTTGCCCCCAGCCCTCAAGCTGCCATTAATTTTATAGATTTGGTTTCCGGGTTTATAAAAAAAAGTACCCTTGTCTGGAATTTAACAAGCAGAAAGTATTCTTTAAAACTTAACCTGCTATTTGGATTTTAAAACCCTCCAGGATATTTTTTTTAGATTGTTCCTTATCCTAAGATTCCTGTTATTTATAGGAATTGATACAAGCTGATTTTAGAAAATGAAGCAGGCACTAATAACCCATCTTCTGCTGCATATTATACATGGTGTAAAGATAGCTGTCCTTATGTGTTACCATATCCTCAACCTTTATAACCTGTCCCTTCTTTATTTCCCTGCCAGCCACCCCATTTTCAGCCAAAGCCAAAGGAATATATCCTTTATCCATGTTTTTCACCCAGTCAAGGGCTATACCAGAGAAACAGTAACCGCCAATACGGTCCAGCCTATCCCCCTTGCCTATATTTTTCTTAGCCCTGGCGCAAACCATGGTAACAATATCCCCCTTAACAGTTAATGTGGCCTTATTGTCTACAGCTACATCATAAATGGACAGCGGCGATTCAATGTTTCCCAGATGGTAGGGAGTATAAAGCAGGTAGTTCGGGCCCTTGCCCATTTTAAGGTAATCAAGCTCCCTGATTATATGCTCCTGGGCGGTAGTAAATACTGTAAACACACCAGG
>JBNJCW010000088.1:0-5979 GCA_051744345.1 Actinomycetota bacterium | reverse complement strand
AACTGTTTTTGCACTGTTTATGATATTTTTCTTGGTGATGGCTTCAATAGGATTTACAGCAGTTATCCCTTTTTCAATATCAAGTCCGGTAATACCTATGAATGCTTTATCAACATTTAAATTGGAAAAAGTATTGTCGGCAACCGGGCCAATCAGAGAGTGAGTTTGAATATCCAGAATGCCGCCGCTTACGGTTATGGTAGAATTAGGGTTATGGGCAGAGAGAGCTGAAGCCACTTCACAGCTATTGGTTATAAGGGTTAGTTCTTTTTTATTGCTAATGTTGAGCGCTGTCTGATAACCGGTGGTCCCGGATTCGATAATTATCACATCTCCTTCTTCTACCAGCTGGGAGGCGGCTATTCCAATCTTTTTCTTTTCTTCAATGTAAACCTCTTTCTGGGTATTAAACTTCATCTCCTGTCCAACAGAAAGTACCTTCATTGCACCTCCGTATGTCCTTTTTATGAGGCTTTTTTTGCTGAGCTTATTGAGGTCTCTTCTTATGGTTGCTTCAGAAACATTGAGCATCTTTGCAATCTCTTTTGCATTAACGCTCCCTGTTTTGTTTATTATATTTAATATGTACTCTCTTCTTTCTTCGCCAAGCATATTATAAATTTTCTTAGAGATGATAAAGTAATAGTTAATTATAACATATAATGGCCTGCCTTCTTTATAATTTTGTATTTTAAGGTTGCCATATAAGGATAATCATTTCATAATTATTTGCTGCTGTATTAAAATAAGCTAAATATTGCTTACAGTTTTTTATGACGGTATAAATGTTGATAGAAATTATAGGTAAAAATATTTATGCATATAATATTGACAAAAGAACATTGGCTGATAATATTATAATAGATGAAAACGTTATTAATATCGTTATCTTATGAAAAATGTCACCTTAAAAGATGTTGCCAGAGAATCCGGGGTTTCGGTTCCCACTGTTTCAAGGGTGCTGAATAATGAAAAGTTTGTCTCCGACAAGGTTAAGGAAAGGGTAAGGGCAGCTGCAAAGAAGCTTAATTATGAGCCGGAGTGGACAGCCAGAAGCTTAAGGTTGCGAAAGACCAATATAGTAGGGATTATAATACCCAATGTGGCTGATTATTTCTTTTCAAGCATTGTTCTGGGAGTGGAAAGGTATTTCAGGAGCAAGGGCAAAGAGTTAATTCTATTTAATACCAGCAATGATGAAAGCATTGAGGAAAAGGCAATAAAACTTGCCATATCAAAGAGGGTGGAAGGGATTATCCTGGCTACCATCTGCAAGAATAATAGTGTAATAAAATCCATAATTGAAAGTTTCGGAACACCTTTTGTGGTGGTGGACAATAAGATTGATGTTGAAAAGGTGGATTTTGTCTTAAGTGATGACATAAATGGCTCCTTTAAGCTGGTTGACCACCTTATAAAAACCCACAAATACAGAAAGATAGCCTGCATCAGCGGGCCGCTTGATGAGTCCAGCGGTTTTGATAAGCTGGAAGGTTACAAAAAAGCACTGGCTGACAACAGTTTGCCCATAACAGATGAGTATATAAAGATTGCAGACTGGAGAAAAACCAAAGCATATATCGCTACCGGTGAACTTATGGGCTTAAGCCAAAGGCCGGAAGCTATTTACTGCGCGAATGCGAATATGCTTATAGGATGCTTCCACTATTTGAATGAAAAGGAGTTCAAGGTACCTGATGATGTAGCAGTGGTAACCTTTGACGATTATGACTTTGTTTCTGCAATGAACCCCCCGGTTACCACACTGCAGAGGATAGACCTGGAAATTGGAGAAAAAGCAGCAGAACTTCTGTATGAAAGGATAAAAGGTGAAGCCAAGGATTACCAGGAACTGAAAGTAGATGCAGAACTGATAATAAGAAAATCATGCGGCTGCAAATAATCCATAATGCAGAGCACAGATACAGAACTATTAATAAAAAACACAATGATTATAGAAGTATCATCGTTTTATCTTTAACTAAATTGTTATTTGATTATGGAGGGAAGCAAAATGAGCGAATTTATTTTCGAGCCGGCAGAATTTGTGCCGTTTAAAGACAGGAAAGCTCTGGAAAAAGCAAGATCTGTGCATGGCAAAGACCTGGAGAAATGCTCCAATGATAAGATGAAGGTCAAAGTTACGAAAAATCCGCACCCGGTGGTAATTGGAGATATCTTTACCAGGGTTAAAATGTCTGATGACCTGGATAAAAAACAGGTTTTAATATTGGGCAATCCCGAACCTGAAACCTATATTCCGGTTGCCGAACTTATCAATTACCACAAGGTTAACTGCAGGAACCTGTACATATTTGCAATGGATGAATGGGCAGATCAGGATGGCAATATTGCTCCGCAGTCCTATAAGGCCAGCTTTGCCCGCTCTATGCTTAAATATTTTGTATACCAGATAGATGAAAAACTGAGAATGCCCATGGAAAATGTTTTTTATCCCACCAATGAGAATATAAAGGACTACTCTAAGATGATAACCGATATTGGTGAAGGCGGTGCGGATGTGTGCTATTCCAGTCCCGGCTGGGCAGGCCATATCGCATTTGTGGACCCCTCAGAAGAGTTTTTAACTGACGATATTGATGAATACCTTGCCCAGGATGCAAGGCTGGTTACATTGCATCCGCTGACCATATGCCAGAACTCTCTGCACGGAGTGTTTGGGCAATCCGGAGATATAGCAAACGTGCCTCCCAAAGCTGCTACCATAGGGCCTGCTGATGCAGCGCGTTCCAGGGAGAGGATAGAGATACATGCCCTGCAGACAATGGGCACATTTGTTTCCTGGCAGAGGATGATTTCCAGATTGATATTAATGGGACCGGTAACCCCGTATGTTCCCAGCTCAATATTCCAGATACTTGATACACAGATTTATATAAGTGAAGAAATTGCAGCGCCGTTCGAATGCTGGGAAACAGTAGGTTACTGAGAACGGGAGTTTGCATGGATTTGTAACAGTAATAGAGGTTAATGCCTCAGGGCCCGGTTGATGTTTCAGCAGGGATTTAAACAGGTATAAGAATATGTAAAAAAATAAAAAGGAGGGAAAAAGGCTAAGATAAAAATGGCTAAGATAAGCATTATTGGTGCTGGCTTTATGGGCCAAACACATGGAGCAGCCTATAAACAGCTGGAAGGGGCAAAGGTTGTTGCGGTGGTAGATAAGGTAGCAGAAAAAGGCCAGAAGCTTGCAGAAGAGCTGGGGGCTAAGTATTATGAGGACATCGATGACTGCCTCAAAAAAGAGGATATGGATTGTGTGGATATCTGTCTCCCTACATTCCTGAACCTTGAGATGACCAAAAAAGCGGCTGAAGCAGGCAAGAATGTTCTATGTAAAAAACCAATTGCCTTATCCCTGGATGAGGCTGACAGGATGATAGAGGCGGTTGAAAAAAACAAGGTGAAGGGAATGGTGGGCCATGTCCTGAGATTCTGGCCTGAATATGTGAAAGTAAAAGAATTGGTTGACAGCGGCAAGTTAGGCGAACCTTTGTACGGGTTCTGCGAAAGACTGGCGGTTACCCCTGACTGGTATGAAAATAATTGGGGGCTGAGTGAAAAAAACAGCGGAGGAGTTCCGCTCAATCTGGTTATACATGATATGGATTACCTGATCTGGCTGTTCGGCAAGCCAAGCATTGTAAAAGCCCAGGGTGTTTTCAAGCCTGAACTGGGGGGTATTGTCCATATTGCTGCCAATATCGAGTTTGAAAACGGAAAAGCAGAGCTTGCTGAAGGCGGCTGGGCTTTTGGCGGAGAGTTTTTGTTTACCATGGTGCTTCGGGTAATATGTGAAAAAGCCACTGTAGACTGGGTATTTAAGGCCGGCAAAAATATTGAAGAAAGAGCCCAGAAGTCCCTGGTTTATGTATATGAAAACAGCGGCAATACATATAACCTGGAAGTTGAAGAAAAGGACCCGTATTTTCTGGAATGCAAATATTTTTTGACTGCATAAATAATGACCGTCCCATTGAGAATGCCACATTCCAAGACGGCCGCCAGGCAATTGAGCTTGGTCTGGCTGCTGCAAAGTCAGCAAATGAAAAAAGCGTGGTAAAACTTTAGGAAAAGCGTGCGTAAGAAGGGAGGAGATAAACTAATGGATTACTCCGGGAAAGTAAACGCCTGGCTTAATAAAAACAGGGATAAGATAACCCAGTCCCTTTCGGAGCTGGTAAAGATAAAAACAGAAAACCTCCCCCCGGGGGGAAATGAAAAACCGGGACAGGAGTACCTGTACCGGATGGCCTCAGAGTTTATAAGCCGGGAGAACCTGGATATGTTTGAGGTAGATGATGTAGAGGGCATAAGGGGTCACCCCCTCTTTTTTGGCACCATGGCCGGGATGGAAAAACAGTACAAAGGCCGCCCCAACCTGGTGGCCAGGTTTCCCGGCAAAAAGAGCAAAAACTCCCTCCTCTTCTCCGGCCACATGGACACCATGCCTGCAGGAAAGGGTAAGTGGAGAGTATTCAGCGATCCGGTAAGCGGAAGGATAAAGGACGGCAGGATGTATGGCCGGGGCTCCCTGGATATGAAAGCAGGCACCCTGGCAGGCTTTTATGCCTTAAAGTGTATCCATGAGCTGGGGATAGGCCTATCAGGGGACCTGTATGCAGAAAGTGTAATAGATGAAGAGAACGGGGGAGTAAACGGAACAGTGGCCTCCAGGCTCAGGTACCCTGATATTGACTTTGCCATCCTTTCGGAGCCTACCGGGCTTATTGCAGGCATAGAAACCATAGGGGGAAGTGACTGGATAGCTGCCGTAGAAGAGGAAGGCCCCGGAGGCATAGGCACAGATACCGAGCTTCCCAACCCCATATACAAGCTGGCCAAGGTAGCCCGGGCACTCCGGAAGTATGACACTGTAGAGCTTCCCAAAGAAAAAACTCCCCCCAGCTTTAGCAGGGACATGAAGCTAAGGCTGCTTACATACCAGTTTGCCTCAGGGGGCACCAATTACCTGGAGTCAGGATCGGTGCCCACCGAGGGCCATATATATTTCTGGCTGGAAACCTTTGCCTACATGAAGGAGGAGGAGGAGGCAAGGAAAAAATTCTTAAGCTTTATGCAAAAAGAGCTAAAGGATATAGAGGGAAAGGTCCCCCGGATTGAGACGGTAATAAGGTTTCTGCACGGCCACAGGACAGACACCTCCCATCCTGCCATGGCTTCGGTAAAAAAAGCGTATAAAAGCCTGGGATTGGATTACCAGGAGAAGGGCCTGGGCCTTGCCATGGATGCCTATGCATTCAGGGAAGCAAGCAACACCGATGTGGTGGTAATTGGCCCCAGGGGAGCCAATCCCCACGGGGCAGACGAGTATGTGGAGATGGACAGTGTCTTTGAGCTAACAAAGATTATGGTGCTTACTGCTATTGACTATTGCGGGTGATTGGATGAAACGGTATATATTAGCCATAGATCTGGGTACTACCCTGATAAAGTTTGTCCTGTTTGATTTTAAGCTGGACCTGATAAGCGAGCACAGCAGAGACTATGAGCTGGAAACGGATAAAGATTTCATTGAATTTGATGCAGAAGGGTACTGGGAGGCAATATCTGCAGGCATAAAAGAGATTGTATCAAAATCAAAAATAGACCCTAAGGGTATTGCTTCAATAGCTTTTAGCAGCCAGGCTGAAACACTGGTTTTGCTGGACAGGGAAAATAATCCGGCCAGGAAGGCTATTTCCTGGCTGGATAACCGCTCTAAAAAAGAGTGTGAAATAATAAGGGCAAATTTTAGCTCCAGCAAATCTTACAGAATAACCGGGCAGCCGGATGTTATTACTACCTGGCCTGTTACCAAGATACTTTGGATTAAAAACAATGAGGGGGAGGTATTCAGGAGAACCCGCAAATTCCTTCTGCTCAAGGATTATATAATATACAAGCTTACAGGCAGGTTTGTTTCCGAGTATTCCATATACAATTTCTCCTATTACT
>JBNJCW010000087.1:0-6278 GCA_051744345.1 Actinomycetota bacterium | reverse complement strand
CATAGTATAGCTATTATATTAGATTCAGGCATAATTTGAAACTGTATTGAGGGGATTTTTAAATTGACCTATTTTAAATTTTTTATTATTTACAAATTACTTTTATATATAACAATATATATATTTCCGGTGAATAAGATTTATGTAAAGCAAGCCGGCAGAAGTCTTTACAAAAGGTAAAAAAGGAAAATAACTATATTGACATATTTAAATATACCATTATAATTTGTTCTAAGATGGAAAATTTAAAAAACATGGTCAAAACAATAAAAGCGCTGGCCGATGAAGGAAGGCTTAGGATAATCCTTCTTTTACTGGAAAGGGATAACCTGTGTGTCTGCGAGATAAAGGAAGTAATAGGGCTGTCCCAGCCTACTATCTCCATACATCTCAAGTCAATGGAGAATGTCGGGCTTATAGAGTCCAGGAAAGAGGGGTTATGGGTAAATTATTGTATTAATAAGGAGATAAAGGGTGAAATTAAAAAGATAATTAAAACAATTAAAAATTCATTGGCAGGCGATAGCAAGATTGAAGACGACAGGAAAAAGATCAGAAAAGTTGACCGTAGGAAGATTTGTAAAAAATAATGGGGGAAGAAATGAGGATATTGATTTTGTGCACGGGCAATTCCTGCAGGAGCCAAATGGCTGAAGGGTTTTTTAGAAAATACAGAAGCAAGTGGGATGTAAATAGTGCTGGGATAATGCCTTCCAGAGTGCACCCTTTTGCCATTGAAGTGATGGAAGAAGTAGGTATAGATATATCTTCACACAGATCTAAAAGTGTGGATGAATTTATGGGACAGGATTTTGATTATGTTATTACCGTTTGTGATAATGCCAGGGAAAGCTGCCCTGTTTTTCCTGGAAAAGTAAAGATGGTTCACTGGAGCTTTAGGGATCCGGCAAGCGTTATTGGAAGCAGGGAAAAACAGCTTGAAGCTTTTAGGACAATTAGAGATGAGATAGAGAAGAAAATAAAAGAATTTTTAAGAGGAGAAGAAATTTAATGGAGATATTTATTGAAGCAATAAAAAGCGGCTGGCTGGCATTGCTGGAATATCTTTCAGCTCATGTTCTAACCTGCCTGGTGCCAGCTTTTTTTATAGCAGGTGCAATTGCTGTATTTGTCTCCAAGGGGGCTGTCTTAAAGTATTTTGGAGCAAAAGCAAAAAAATGGCTATCCTATAGCGTAGCTTCTGTTTCCGGGGCCATACTTGCAGTATGTTCTTGCACTATCTTACCATTATTTGCAGGTATTAGAAAAAGAGGGGCAGGCTTGGGGCCTGCAATAGCTTTTCTTTATTCAGGTCCCGCCATAAACATTTTAGCAATTGTATACACGGCAAGGCTTCTGGGCTATGACCTGGGTATTGCCAGGGCAATAGGGGCAATAATTTTTGCAATAGTCATTGGCCTTGTCATGGCGTTTATATGGCGTAAAGAAGAAAAAGTATTCCAGGCTAATGGCAATTTTGTAGCTTCTGCAGGGGAGAGCGAACACTCTAAACCCAAATATGTAAGTATTGTATTTTTCCTTTCACTGCTTGGGATACTGGTGTTTGGAGCCGCCCAGATGTGGATATATGCTGGGGTCTCTCTGGTTATACTTATAGCCATCCTTATAATAGGCTTTAAGAGAAATGAAATTAAAGACTGGCTAAAGGAGACAGGCAAGCTTGCCTGGCAGATTATTCCTATACTGCTGGCTGGGGTTTTTATTGCTGGAGTCATTAAGTATTTCCTTCCCCAAAGCGTAGTGGAGACCTGGGTTGGGGGAAATAGCCTAAGGTCCAATTTTTTAGCTTCTATTTTTGGGGCCCTCATGTATTTTTCTACGTTGACTGAAGTGCCCATTATAAGGGCACTTATGGACCTGGGTATGGGAAAGGGTCCAGCCCTTACATTGCTTCTTGCAGGGCCCTCGCTTTCCCTGCCGAATATGATAGTTATAGGCAGAGTAATGGGAGTAAAGAGAACTTTAACTTATGTATTACTGGTAATTGTGATGTCTACTTTTGTAGGCATGCTGTTTGGACATTTTTTTATTTAAGGTAAGGAGGAGATAAGAATGAAAATACAAATTTTAGGTTCGGGATGCCCTAAATGTAAAAAAACAGAAGAAAATGCAAGGAAGGCTATAAAAAACCTTGGAATTGAGGCAGAGGTGGAGAAAGTTACAGATGTAAACCAGATAATAGATTATGGGGTTATGACTACCCCTGCACTGGCTGTAGACGGCGAGGTTAAATTTTCAGGCAAAATCCCCTTAGTGCAAGAAATAGAAAAAATCTTAAAATAGGCGGGTATTATGGGTAAAAAAAGAATATCTTTTTTTGAAAGGTATCTAACCGTCTGGGTACTATTGTGCATAGGCGTGGGAGTAGCTATAGGCAGGTGGCTGCCTGCCTTCCCCAATGCCTTGAGCAAGCTGGAATATGCACATGTATCAATACCAGTTGCCATACTGATATGGCTCATGATATATCCAATGATGCTAAAAGTTGACTTTGCCAGCATTGTTGATGCCACTAAAAAGCCAAGGGGACTTACGGTTACTACTGTAACCAACTGGCTAATTAAGCCCTTCACCATGTACGGGATAGCATTCTTTTTTTTAAAAATTGTTTTTGCCAAATTTATACCCGAGGCTTTAGCTACTGAATACTTGGCAGGGGCAGTGCTGTTGGGGGCAGCGCCATGCACGGCTATGGTTTTTGTTTGGAGTTACCTTTCTGACGGTGACCCTGCCTATACCCTGGTTCAGGTAGCGGTTAATGATATTATCATACTTTTTGCTTTTACTCCCATTGTTGCCTTTCTTTTGGGGGTAAGCGATGTATTTGTTCCTTATGATACCCTGTTTTTATCGGTAGTTTTATTTGTGGTGATTCCTTTTGCAGCGGGGTATTTGTCCAGGATTTGGGTAATAAAAAGGAAAGGGCTGGAATATTTTGAGAATGTGTTTTTGAAAAAATTTAACAAGGTAACTGTTACCGGCCTTCTTTTAACCTTAATTATTATTTTTTCCTTCCAGGGAGATATAATACTGGGCAACCCTGTGCATATAGTGCTTATTGCTATACCCCTGGTTATCCAAACTTTTCTAATCTTTATTATAGCTTATGGGTGGGCAAAACTGTGGAAGATTTCCCATAGTGTTGCTGCGCCTGCTGCAATGATCGGGGCTAGCAACTTCTTTGAACTGGCTGTTGCAGTAGCCATATCCCTTTTTGGCCTTCGATCAGGGGCTACACTGGCTACAGTAGTAGGAGTTTTAGTAGAGGTTCCGGTGATGCTTACCCTGGTGAGAATTGCAAATAGAACTAAACACTGGTTTCCGGCTAAGAAATAAATATTAGAGGGAGAATTTTAATGCTATTTAAAAAGATATTAATTTCAATAGATTTTTCAGAGGAATCAAAACTTCTCCTGGATTGTGTTGGGGAGTTTAAAAACCTTGGATTGGGGGAAGTCATATTAACCCATGTTGTAGATATTAGTTCTGCGGGAGGAAACGCCTCTGACTTTGTGACTCAAAACCGGAAAAGACTGGATAAGATAAGCAAGAACTTGGAGACAGAGGGGATTAAGTCCAAGATAATAGTGAAAATAGGATTTCCAGCAGAGGAAATAAACAGCATTGCTAAAGAAGAAAATGTATCCATGATAGTTGCAGGTTCACATGGGGCAGGCTTTATAAAAAGCTTCTTTATGGGGAGTACTACATTTGATCTGTTAAGGATTACCGGGACCCCACTGCTTATTGAACGGTTTAAAAAAGAAAAAGAAGAGCTAAAGCCATACTGCCGCCTGAAGTTTCCCAAGGTGCTTATACCCACAGATTTTTCAGAATGTTCTGCCAAATTGTTGGATGTCGTGAGGGAAAACAATGACAGTTTTAATCAGGTTTATATTATCCACGTAATAGAGAAGGCTCACAGCGAGAAACATTTTGAAAAAGTAAAAAAAGAAGCAGAAACTATATTAAAAGAAATAAAAAATAATATAGCTGACAACATAGAAGTGCATACAGAAATAAAAGTAGGAGACGCTGATAAAAATATAATAGAAATGGCCCAGAAAGAAGAGGTTTCTTTGATTATGCTAGCTAAAAGGGGGCAGAGCGCAACTAAGGAAATTATTTTAGGAAGTACTGCCCAAAGTGTGGCGTTTCACTCTACCAAAAATCCAGTACTGGTTATTCCCTGTTAAATATTTAGCAGAATATAGCGGAAAGAAGGCAGACCTGGATATCCAGGTTATGGAAGACTACAGTATAAAAAAAGAGCTCAAACCCGCATTTGAAGATAGTGATATAGAAAAGATAACAAAGGATATAAGAGAAAAGATAGGTGAAGACACATAAAATGGATTTAAACCACATACCCAGGAATGAAATAGACTGGTTTTCTGCCATTGATTACCAGAAATGTGACGGTTGTGGTGTTTGTATAGAGTTCTGTCCTAATGGAGTTTATTAAAAGGTGAAAGAAAAAATTGAGGTACAAAATCCCTATAATTGCACGATTGGCTGTAATGGTTGTGAGCCAGTCTGTCCTCGGAAAGCTATTAGTTTTCCTTCATTAGATGTTATTACCAGGCTAAAAAGAAATGGAGTGTTAAGTAAGGATGTCATGGCAATTTATTTAGACCATAATGCAACTACTCCTATAAGGGAAGAGGTCTGCAATCTTCTTGATGAATGCAATAGAAAAACATATGGAAACTCATCTTCTCCTTACCAGATTGCTAGGAAAAGCAGGGAAAAGATACTCGAATTATTGTAAAGGCCAGGGTTTGAAATTCCTTCAGCCTTTAACCAATAGAGGTGATTAAAATGAAAAAACATGTTAAGGATAAAATAGTTATAAGTTTAAATCCAAAAGAATACTACAAGTTAAAAGAAGTCATAATAGATGAAGATAAAAATAAAGCTATGGAATTTGTTAAGGGGGTTTTAGCCAAAAAATTAAAGGGGATAGAGAGGCAGGGCTGCGTGCCTGTATTTGAAGCAAGTTACAGCCCAAGGCAAAAAGATAAATACCAGAAGGGGAATAGCAGTTGATGGGTGAATTAAGTAAAAATATTAAAGTTATAAGCGATATACTAAGCTTGGATAAAAAGCCGGTGGGGGTTAAATTTTAAAGGAAGAGGATGAAGGGGCAATAGGTATTCCGGAAAATAATTTGGGGTAGATTGTTGAAAATTTAAGAAAGTTAGAGTCTAAACCCATGATTAATGCCAGGAAAAAAATGACCTATTCTTCAATTAAAAAGTATCTAAACTAACAATAAGAGGGTAGATTTATAGTTGTTAAAAGTTTGTAAACCAGGTAAGGGCAGGGAGTAGAAATGAGCTTGAAGATTAAAGTAATTATTCTAGCTATAGCGGTGATTGGGGTGGCCGCAGGAATTTTTATAGCAGTCCAAGGATTTTCTAAAAATATTAACCCTCAGGAGCTTGTTGAGGAAGAAGCAAGTAATAGAAGCCAGGGAACTGATGAAAACCAGAGTGCAGATTCTCAAGGTAATAAAGCTACAGAAGAACAATCAGAAAGCAGTGGGGTAGAATCAAACGAATCTTCTGTAGAAAATGACAGCGAAGAAGAAAAGGAGGAAAGTAAGGCTAATAGAGATTTAGAAACAATTTATGAAGAAATATTAAAATCAGGAAAGCCTTCTATTATAGTATTTTCATATGATGCAGAATGCTGTGAAAGTACTAGGATATTTTTTGAAAATTATAATAAAAAAGCACTTGAGATTATTAACGCTAACAAGGAAAAATTTGATACTTTGTTTATAAATACTGGTATCTTGGGAAAAGAAGATATGGAGACTGCTTTAAAAATCGCAGAAGATAATAGGGTAGTTAACTTGCCTTCTATTTTAATACTAGATCCAAAAGGCAAACCCTATAAGGTTATTAGTGACATTTTTGAAGAATCTGAGATAAATAAGGGGTTGGAGGAGGTAATAGATGCTTAACCTTGATACTAGCAGTAGCTTATATATAGTATTGGCCATAGTTTTTTCCAGCGGCTTTATTAGCGGGCTTAGCCCTTGCAGCCTCCCCACGGTGGTATTTGTGACTGCTTATGTGGGGGGAGCAAGGGGTGCCAGTAAAAAGAAAGGCTTTATACTATCCCTCGCCTTTATACTGGGCATAGCTGTGATGCTTTCCCTGCTGGGGGTATTTGCTGGCCTTATAGGGGGTATCATAAATAATACGGTTGTTCTCAACCTTATTATAGCTGGGGTGCTTTTGGTCATG
>JBNJCW010000086.1:0-6466 GCA_051744345.1 Actinomycetota bacterium | reverse complement strand
TTTAAGTACTCAGCTTATTAAGGCATGAGTAAGGCAAAACAGGGCCCTGTTTGATAAAACTGGTAACCTTTCTCTTGTGATTTCATATTCTAAAAAAATCAGCATGATAGGAAATATGGCAACTTTTAATCGGTGCACAGGCTGGCAGGCACCAGGGCCAGGATTGATATGAGAAAAATTGAAACATATATAACCGGCTGCTGCTGGGTGTGAGAACCCTGTCTGCTCTGCAGAAACCTAGTAAAAATATACCATTTTATCAACAGTTGAATGCTTATCAAGGCTATCTTCTGCTTCCCTTGGTACCGCAACAGCAGCAGTATTGCCGTCACTGATATATTGCCGTTCGGGATACTTTTTGAAAAAATTAAGCCAGTCATATATTCCTGAATTCTCAACCATGGTCTCGCTTGCTCTTATCCTGGGTATGCCTGAAGGGTCAAACTCAATGCTGAAAGGTGAAGGTGCGGGATTGCTGCCAACAAGTAATACGGCTTCATTGGTATAATTGTATTCCATATAATTTCCTCCCGCCAGGATATCCCTGTTATTGGGGTATTGGCCATAGGGCAGGGACAGGCTCCTAACTTCATAGCCTGGCAGGAAATCATTTGTTTTTTTGCCATTGAGGGCAATCTCCATTAAAGCGTCCTCATCACTTAACAGCGAAAGGTTTGCGTGGCTGTAGGTATGGTTGCCAATCTCATAGCCCTTGCGGGCTAAAAATTTTAGTTTATCTTCTATATGCTGCTCCTGTCGGAAGGGATTTGGATAATATATGTAAAAAGTAGCTCCCCTGCCGAAATCAGGATAATCACTGCAGAAGTCCTCAAGGATGGCTACTGCACAATCTGGGTCAAGCTCAAAACCCTGGGAAGTCTCCTGGAAATCGAGCTGCCCCTGCGTAGCATCGTCAAAAGTTATAATCACAGGGCTTTTTCCTGCCTCTATATCTATATTTCCCCTTACATAATCCAGCAGGTTAACAAGCCGGTAGCCATTCTGGTAAAGATTTATAAGGTCCTTTCTGAAATTTTGGGGTGTCCTCATCCACTCACTTTCGGTATCGCCTATCTGGTGATACATAAGCACCATAACCTGCCCCAGCTCATTGGGCTTATATCTTAAAAGCTCATCTTGGGACAATATATTATTTTGCTCCTGCTCGCTATTTTCCAAATCTTTTGTATATTCATCATCTTTTTCTTTGGGTTCTTCTCCGGAAGGTATTGCATCTTCCTGACGGTCAGGGTAATAATCCACAGCAGGAGCATCCTCTAGGGTGTTTTTCTCACAGCTTACAGGAGCCAGTGCGGAAAATAAAAATGCGAGTATGGCAATCAGCCTGATTGCTTTTTTAAAAAATCCTGTTTCAGACAGATGCATTTAAACACTTCTTAAAATAATAATTAGTATTTTCAGTAAGAGGCAGACAGCGCCTCGATAAACCCTGCTGAAGGCTTTACCTTCCATATATTATTTTCCATAGATGTTACAAACGTCTCTTTGCTCAAGACTATTGATTCATCTCCCTTTTTTAGAATAATGTCTACATTGTAAGAATTATTTGAATTGATAGTATCATCCAATATGCTGAATTCTAATTGGTCGAATGTCCAGCTGCTGGACCAAGCAAAAAACTGGTCTATATTCATCTCAAAATTGGTTGCCTGGTAGGGATATGCCTGTGCCCAGTTCTTTTTATTGATATGTCCGAGGTAATCTTTCAGGGTTGCCAGACCAGTTTTTCCCAGGTGATCAAAACCCATCTTTTGCCTGTAAGCTTCAGCCTGCTCTTGCTTTATCAGGGCATCTTCCTCTGTAAGAAAGCAGCGGGGATCATAGCGGTTTCTGGCATTCCAGACAAAGAATTCTTCTATGCCTCTTTCAAGAGCTGCATCTATCTGTTCTCTTATCTGTGCCGGGGCATAACTGATATTGCCCTTTATCCAGGTTGCGGTAAATCCCTGAAGCCAGGGCCTGATTTGGGCAGGATTTTTTACACCAGCATTTCTTTTAATGGCATCCTCTAGGGCCATAAGTATTGTTTCTCTTGGGTTTGCATCCGGGACACTGAGCCCAAAGAAACCTGGGCCATAATGGCTTGGATATACCATGGGGTAAATATAGTCTACAATGGGTGTGATTCCTTCCCAGTTCTGGCCTATGTCATCTTTGTCTGTTAAATAAGTTGCAATTACCCCGAAGATATCTGCAGAGACATATACATTATAATCTTTAAGCTGCTCTGCTGCATAACTAAGGAAACCCTTTATTGCTTCTTCCTTGGCAATGTCTCCTTCATTTGCAAAGGAGGCTTCCAGGTCAAAATTTTCGGCATCTTCGGGAAAACGCACATAATCAAACTGAATCTCTTTAAAGCCCATCAGTGCTGCTTCCCTGGCTATAGCTATATTGTAATCCCATACTTTTTTTTCATAAGGGTTGGTCCAGGTAAACCCCTTATTGTCTACCCAGATACCCCCATCTTTTTTTTGTATGGCCCATTCCGGATAGAACTGGGGGAGGTAGGGATCCCTGAAAACTACGATCCGGGCTATGGGGTAAATATTTTTTGCTTCCAGCCTTTGAAGCAGCTTTTTAATATCTCTAACCGGCTCAAAATGCTGGCCCATCACCTCTTTGACTATCTCTATTTCGCTGGGGTATGTCATAACCCCATGGTCATTTTTAACATCAATTACCATAGCATTTAGTTCTGTTGCTTCTATCATATCCATAAAACCCTGGAACCTTGTTTCCAATCCTGCAGAGTTGCCGGTAACATATATGCCTTTTGCCTTAATTTTAGGGTTTGGCTCTGTCTGGGCAGCAGCGGGCGGAATAAAGGACTTGCTGTGCTCTTCTTCCCGGGTATCTTCGGGAAGGGTATTTTCCTCCGGCAATTGTTCTGTTTCTTTCTCCGGGGTATCGTTTTTGCTGGAGCTGTATTCCTGCTGGGAAGGTTCTTCTTTAGGGGGTTCTAAATCCGGTTTGTTAGAAATATCTGCTTTTTCGTGATTGTTTGAGCTGCATCCAAAAAAAGAAAATAAGAGTAGGCATATAATTAAAGTAAAAAAAAATGTTTTCCAGGGAAAAGCCAATGTATTCCTTTAAAAGAATGTTAATTTCAAGTCTAAATTTATAATAAATTATATTAGATGTCTATTGATATATAAAATTTGTCCTGGAATTTAGAAAGATGTATAAAAATAGCTTATTCGGACTCTATTAAGAAGCAATGTTTTTACCAAAAAAGCTTTTTTGATGCCCAGGTCTTGATTGAATTTTTTATGAAACTAAAATTTGTATTAGTCTTTCAAAGTAGTAAAATATATTTAGAACATTTGTTACAAAATTATATAAAATAAAACAATTTAGTAGCTTTGAGGCTTTTCCTATTATAATTGGTCGCCAATTGTATAGAAAAGCTTAAGCCAATAGCGAAACCGACTAAATAAGGTCGGTTTTTTATTTTAAATATGACAGGAGGTGAGAAGAATGCAGGCCTATATTTTAATTACAACCGATGCAGGGAAAGTGATGGATGTACTTGCTGAAGTTAAAGCCATAGAAAATGTAAAAACTTCGCACTCTACCATTGGGCCCTACGATATCATAGCTCTTGTTGAATTTGCAGACCCCGACAGCCTTACAAGTCTGATAGTAGGTAACATCCAGAAGATTCCCGGAATTTCAAGGACACTCACCTGTATCGCTGCTTAGGTTCTAAAGTAAGACCTCATTTTACCGGGGTCTTACTATTTGTTAACAGCAGGGACAATTGAACAGTTAAAACCTTTGAAGGCAGAAGCTTCTATGATTCCTTTGCAAACTTTATATCATCGGTATTTATCTTGGCTGCTGGTCCTGTATTTTACTAGGTTTTCATCTTATCCGGTTTATCCCAAAACCAAAATAACTTTTGGCGCCTGCTCTATCAGTAAGTTCAGGAGAAAACCCTTATTAATCACTGCTGAGGCCCGGCCTGCTCAGCAAATATTGATTTTTGTTTTATTATTTAAAAGGGTGTTCAGATTCCTTTTAATAATTTTTTGCAGAGGCATTCAGCCTGGCTAGAAGAAAAGACTCTCTTATTAACATCAAGCCATAATTGTTAGCTATTCCATTATGTTATTTTTTTTAACTAGTGATAATAATTTTAAAGCAAGATGGTTGCCAACCAATCTCTGTATCTTTTGCAAATAGATACAGAGCCTTTCCCAAAAGCATATTAAAAAGGATTAATTCCTGGATAAAAAGGGGCTTTATTTCTTTTTTTCTTAATCTTTGTACCGAAAATATTTTTGAATAATTTAAATAAAGGTATTAGAGTTGTTCAATATATTATTAAATGCAGAAGGAGGCAGAAAATTTGAAGATTATTGATTTATCGAACAAAACAGCGGTAGTAACAGGAGGGGCAGGCCAGTTAGGGCGTACTATGTGCAGAGGGCTTGCAGAATGCGGGGCAAATGTGGCGGTATGTTATTATTCCCAGAAAGATATGGCTGAAAGCATAAAGGCAGAAGTAGAAAAAAATTTTGATGTAAGGGCCATGGCGCTAAGGGCTGATGTTACTGACCTTAATTCTTTGATGGCAGCCAAAGAATCAGTTGCAAAGCATCTTGGGGCTGCAGATATTATTGTTAATAATGCAGTGATTGGCCTCAATGAGTGGAAAGATGTAGTGCATGAAGATGTGGAAAGCTATGAAAGCCAATTCAGGTCTTCGGTTTTACAAAATGTTTTTATGGCTAAAGCCTTTGTGCCGGATATGATAAAGAAAAAACATGGAAGGGTGATTGCCATCAACACCGAGTGTTCAATGCAGGCTTTTGCAACCCAATCAGCCTATATTTCCGGAAAGCGCGGAATGGACGGGGTTTTAAGGGTCCTGGCAAGGGAGATAGGAAAGTATAATATAACAGTAAATCAGGTTGCACCAGGGTGGACCATAAGCGATAATTGCCGCCAAACAGATGGTACAGAGTCAAATATCAATCAGGATTTCCCATATATCGACAGAGTCCCTCTGGCAAGGCGAGGCACAGATAAAGATATAGCCAATGCTGTTTGTTTTCTAGCTTCCGATCTTGCAGGCTTTATAACCGGGGTATATCTGCCAGTGACAGGCGGGAATGTGATGCCTTGTATTTAGTGCAATTCTTTGGATAAATCGACAAATAAATCCGGTTCTTGTGCTTATATTGCGGATCTCTTGGCCATACCTGATTTTTAAAGGTGACTTATGGTATAAAGAAGGCATGTTTTTTCCGTGGTTTCCCATTACTTGATGGGCAATTAAAAATATTTCCTAAATAAGCTTAATTCAGGCCCAAAATGATATTAATAATAGAGGCTGATATAGCCTGGCTGAAAACTGTATTTAAAACCGGGGCCGGGTTGTTTGAGCTTGGGAGTTTATTAATCAACCAGCATTTCTTTTAAAATGCTCTTAACTTCTACAATCTCTTTGTCTTTTAAGTGACCAGCTTTTTCCTTTAATCTTATCTTATCTATTGTTCTAATCTGATCAAGTACTATCCAGCCTGTCTTTTTATTAAAATTAATTTTAATTCTTGTAGGATACTTTCCGGATTTTGTGGTTATAGGTGCAATAATAATGGTGCTTATATTTAAATTCATCTCGTCAGGCGATAAGATAACAAAAGGTCTAACCTTTTTTATTTCATGGCCTTTGGTTGGATTGAGGTCTACCCAAAAAATATCGTATTGACAAATTACCATTCCCAGTCCTTATAAAAATCATTTCCGTCACTAATTAGTAGCTTGTCTTCACTGTTTTCGTGCATTTTCTTAAAACTAGCTTCCCATCCTTTCCTTTTTTCCTTAACAGCTTCAATAATTAATTTTTTATCTACTACTTTTATTTCTATCTCATCGTCAAGTTCGCACTCTTTAATTATATGAGAGTTTATTCTTATTCCCCTAGAATTACCTATCTTAATTAATTTTGACTTCATCGTTTCTCTAATGTCCTGTAATTATATTGTAATTACATTATAGGTATAGCTATATGAAATTGAAAGTTGTTATTAGTATAAAATGGCTGCCCCAAGTAGTGAAATTTCGAACCAAATTTTAAAAGAAATAAACAGATTTTATGTTAGTTTCTACGTTAGAATAGAAAAGCACCAAAATAAGTAACAGTATTTTGTCCATTAATATATTTCATATGACAGAGCTCAGCTAAAGTTGATACATTCATGCAATATGCCTCTAAAGACGAAATTGCTTTATCTGGAAATCTGCAGGGCTTGTTTTCAACTTGAGCACAAACCGAACAAACTGAGCATTCTCCAGCTGTCAGTTGAAGATAATTATCAGATTGCTTTTTTATATCTTTATTGATTGTATCTGCAATCTTTGAATGTTTTAACGCTGCTTCTTTCATTCCCTCAAAATCAAAGGAGTCCTCAATTTGAGTTACTGTTTGAAAAAC
>JBNJCW010000085.1:0-6487 GCA_051744345.1 Actinomycetota bacterium | reverse complement strand
AGAACTGGTCGAGAGGAGCTAAATGTTTAACCATCCGGCAGGTAGAAGAAAGGCTACCTTCAAAACTTGTCATTTTTGGTGGGTTTTGTAAACCAGGGATTTTAAATATGGCAGAAGAAAAAGAAGAAAAAAAGCAGGAAAGTGCCGAGGTTACCAGCAAGTCCGATGCGGAATCGGAGATGGAAGCCGAGGAACTGATGGAGGAAATTGAGCTGCTCCAAAAAGAGCTTGATGAATACAAGAAACTGGAAGTTGAATACCAGGACAGGATAAAAAGGCTGCAGGCGGATTACGACAACTACCGCAAAAGGACCATGAAGGAGCATCTTGAACATATAAAGAGGGCCAATAAAGACCTTGTGGAAAAACTGCTCCCGGTTATAGATAATTTTGAAAGGGCCCTGGAGGCAGGGAAAAACGCAGGGGGCAAGGATGATGAATTCTACAAGGGTGTGCTCATGATATACAACAATTTAATGGAGGTATTAAAAAAAGAAGGGCTTAAGGTTATCATCCCGGAAGGTGAAGAGTTTGACCCGCAGGTCTGCGAAGCAGCAGTTACTGAATCTGTTGAAGGGGTTGAGGAAGGCGTTGTGCTGGAAGTATTAAGGAAAGGCTACAAGCTTAAGGACTACCTCATCAGGCCAGCTGTGGTTAAGGTTTGTAAACAATGATTAAGGCGGTAGGCATTGAATAAGAAGTTGGTGTTTGGCTGCGGTTTTGGATTGATTGCGGTAATTATAATAATTGGCCTGATTGTTTTTGCCTACGGGGTGGACGCCAGGAACAATATGGTGGCCAAGGAGGTAGAGGTTGAAAATGCCTGGGCACAGGTACAGAATGTATATCAGAGGAGGCTGGATCTTATACCTAATTTAGTAAGCAGCGTGGAAGCATATATGAGGCTGGAAAAAGATATTTTTGAGGAGATAGCTGAAGCCAGGAAAAGCATACAGTCATCCGAATCCCCCCAGGAGCTGGAGAATGCAAACCAGGGCATTAACTCATTTATAAGGGATTTTAAGGTGGTGGTGGAAGATACGCCGGAGCTCAGGGCAAGCGAGACAGTAAGGGACCTTATGGTCCAGCTGGAGGGAAGTGAAAACCGTATAGCCCAGGAGAGAAGAAGGTTTAATGATTCGGTAAGGGATTACAATACATACGTAAGGCTTTTCCCCAGGAATATGATTGCAGGGTGGTTCAGCTTTATGCCCAAAGAATTCTTTGAAGCGCAAGAAGGGGCAGAACAGGCGCCTGAAGTAAGTATAGATATAGACTAGCAGGGGTATGCCATGAGACAGAGAAACAGGTTGGCAGGTTTATCCCTTACTTTTTTTATATTTTTTTTGATTCAGTTTTTCCTTTTTGCAGGCTTCCTTTTTGGGGATGATATACCTTCCCCCAGAGGCTATGTGAATGATTTTGCCAATGTCCTGGATGCCGGGACTGTTTCAAAACTTGAAAATTTTATAAGCACAACCGAGGCGGAGACCACCGCTGAAATAGCTGTGGTTACTCTAGACAGCCTGGACGGATGGGAGATAGAAGATTATGCTATCCAGCTTTTCAGCAGTTGGCAAATAGGCAAAAAAGACAAGGATAACGGAGTGCTCCTGCTGGTGGCCATAGAGGATAGGGTTTTAAGGATAGAGGTTGGCTACGGGCTTGAGGGGGCGATTACCGACCTTGAATCAGGGGAAATAATAGATGATATTATAGTGCCATGGTTTAAGCAGGATGATTATCCTTCCGGCATATATAACGGGGTTGTGGCCATTGCCGGACATATTTATGAAGAATACGGTCTTGAGGTTGAAGAGCAGCCGGAAGGCGGTGCCCCTGCAGCAAGTACTGCCGGAAGTATCCCGTATTTTTGGATTTGCTTCCTGCCGCTTTTTTTCCTTATTTCCCTGGTGGTTTTTTTGGTTGCCCTGGTAAAGAGAAGATGTCCCCAATGCAGGGGGTTTTTCAGGCTTAGCATAAAAGAGAAAGTATTAAAACCTGCAACCTATACCGAAAGCGGCACAAGGCTTGTGGAGAGGTGGTGCAGGGTTTGTGGTTTCAGGGACAACAAACAGGTAAGGATTCCCAAGAGAAGCCATACCTCCACATGGACAGGAGGTAGCGGAGGAAGCAGCTCATCGGGAGGCGGGTTTGGCGGGGGATCATCCGGCGGCGGAGGTGCCAGCGGAAAATGGTAAATATAATTTCAAGGGGAGATTAATATGAAGATAGCGATTTCTGGAAAGGGAGGAGTAGGGAAAACAACCCTTTCTGCCTGCCTTGCCAAATATTATGCCAAAAAAGGCAATAAGGTTATTGCTGTTGATGCTGACCCTGATGCTAATCTTGCGGCGGCATTGGGCATGGATATGCAAAAGGCCTCAGACATTGTGCCTCTTACCGATATGAAAGAGCTGATTGAGGAAAGGACCGGAGCAAAGCCCGGGGGCTACGGCGCTTATTTTAAGCTAAACCCCAAGGTTGATGATATATCCCAGAAGTTTGGAGTAGATGTTGGCGGGGTAAAACTTCTGGTGGCCGGTACCATAAAGGCCGGAGGCAGCGGCTGTTATTGTCCCGAAAATGTACTGCTTAAACGTCTGTTTAAGCATTTGGTGGTAGACCGGGATGAGATTGTAATAATGGATATGGAAGCGGGAATTGAACACCTGGGAAGAGGTACTTGTGAAAGCATGGACATGCTTATAATCGTTATAGAGCCCGGGCTGAGGAGCGTGCAGACAGCTTATTCGGTAAAAAAAATGTCGGAAGATTTAAACATTAAGTCTTTATTTATTGTGGCTAATAAAATAAAATCTATAAAAGAATTTGAACAGGTCAAAAAAAAGCTGGAAGGGTTTAGGATTTTAGGAAGAATGCCTTACAGTGAAATAGTAAGGGAATCTGATCTGGGCTATTATTCGCCCTGCGAGGCTGATGAAGAATTCAGGGACTCAATTACAGGCATAGCCGAAAAAATTGACAGATATATATTAAACCAGTAAGGATATGGTGATAGGATTTGTATAAGATTATAAAAAAGGAAAAACTTACTGAAGATATTGACAGGTTTGAAATCGAAGTTCCCCTAATTGCCGGAAAGGCATGTCCGGGACAGTTTGTGATTATAAGGGTAAGCGAGCAGGGAGAAAGGATACCCTTAACTGTTGCTGACTATAACCGGGAAGCTGGCCTTATATCTTTGGTATCCATGCGTGTGGGAAAGACAACCGATATGCTATCTTCCCTCAATACAGGAGACAGCCTGGCAGATGTAGTGGGACCACTGGGAAAGCCCAGTGAAATAGAGAAATTCGGGAATGTGGTCTGTGTGGGCGGAGGCGTAGGAATAGCCCCCATTATGCCCATTGCCAGGGCCCTGAAGGATGCCGGCAATTATGTGGTATCCATTATAGGGGCAAAAACAAGTGAAGCACTGATACTTGAAAACCAGATGAAGGAAATAAGTGACCAGCTCCATATATGCACTGATGACGGAAGCAGGGGATTTAAGGGTTTTGTATCTGAATTTCTGGACCAATACATAAAGCAGGGAAAATTAAGCATAGACAGGGTTATAGCTATAGGGCCAGCTCCGATGATGGCGGCAGTAAGTGAGGTAACCAGGCCTTACAAGATTAAGACTATAGTATCCCTGAACTCAATAATGGTTGACGGTACGGGAATGTGTGGTGCATGCAGGGTTGAAGTGGGAAAAAAGACCAGGTTTGTATGTGTCGACGGTCCTGAGTTTGATGGGCATGAAGTTGATTTTGGCCTTTTGTTTGCCCGGCAAAAGATATACTGTGATGAAGAAAAAGCCAGTCACGACCTTCATAAACAGGAATGCGGCTGCGGGCATGGAAGCAAATCTTAACCTACAGAAAGGATAATTTTTAGGATGGCTGACAAGGAAAAAAAGAAAAGGAAAAAAGAAAAAATACCCAGAACCGGAATGCCCCAACAGGATCCTAAAAAAAGGATTAAGAACTTTAATGAGGTTGCTTTGGGTTACAGCATAGACGATGTGTTAAGGGAGGCAGATAGATGCCTGCAGTGCAAAAAACCCAAGTGTATTGACGGCTGCCCTGTGGAGATAGATATAAAGAGTTTTATTGACCTTATAAGCAAAAAAGAATTTGAAAAAGCCATTGAAAAGATAAGGGAGAAAAACACGCTTCCGGCTATATGCGGAAGGGTGTGTCCCCAGGAAGACCAGTGTGAGAAAGAATGCATACTGGGCATAAGGGATGAACCGGTAGCTATTGGCAGGCTGGAGAGGTTCCTGGGAGATTTGGCCCTTCAGAAACACCTGGAAGATAAAGAATTGCTTGTATCCGATAAGGAAGCAAAACAAAATTCCAAACACAGAGTAGCTATTATAGGCAGCGGTCCTGCAGGGCTTGCCTGTGCGGGAGAGCTGGCAAAAATGGGATACAGGGTAACCATTTTTGAGGCGCTGCATAAGGCAGGGGGAGTACTGGTTTACGGTATACCGGAATTCAGGCTGCCCAAAGATGTGCTTCAAAAGGAAATAGACAGCCTGAAAAGTTTAGGGGTGGAGATTAAGCTGGACATGGTAATAGGAAAAATCCTCTCTATTGATGAACTTTTTGATATGGGTTATGAGTCGGTATTTATTGCTACCGGAGCAGGGCTTCCTTACTTTATGAACATACCCGGAGAAAACTTAAACGGGGTATACTCTGCCAATGAGTACCTTACCCGGTCCAACCTTATGAAAGCTTATGAATACCCCCAGTGTGATACCCCCATAAAAAAGGTTGGAAAGGCGGCGGTTGTAGGCGGCGGTAATGTGGCCATGGATTCAGCAAGGACTGCTAAAAGGCTGGGGGCAAAACATGTCTACCTTGTCTACAGGAGGAGCGAAAAGGAAATGCCTGCAAGGGATGAGGAGATCGAGCACGCCAAGGAAGAAGGCATTGAATTTGTACTGCTGACCAACCCTGTGGAGATAAAGGGAAAAGATGGATGGGTGGATAAAATAAGGGTAATAAAAATGGAGCTGGGGGAGCCCGACCAGTCAGGAAGAAGAAGACCCATACCTGTGAAAGGTTCTGAGTATGATATAGATGTGGATGTGGTGGTTATGGCCATCGGCCAGGGCCCTAACCCGCTTCTTCTTTCTGCTACTCCAGACTTAAAACTTAACAAATGGGGCAATATTGATGCTGACCAGAAGACAGGCAAAACCAATAAGGAAGGTGTTTTTGCAGGCGGGGATATTGTAACAGGAGCGGCAACTGTTATACTGGCTATGGGAGCAGGCAAAAAAGCAGCACATGCTATTGATGATTATATAAAGAACGGAAAATGGTAAAAATTTTTAATTGGAGGTTGATGTGAAAAGCAGATTTTTAAAATTTATATTTCCGGTTATTTCAGTTTTTATCCTTTCTTTTCTTCTGGCAGGCTGTGCAGGGTTATCTCCAGAAGAGATGGTAGAGGAGGCAGTGGTCAGGGAGTCAGCAGATATGGCTTTTGAGGAAGCTCCTGCCGCTGAGCCGGAAGCATCTGTTGAGCAGTCAGCAAGTGAGGGAGCAGCTGACTATACCAGCACTCCATCTCTGGATAGAAAGATAATTAAAAGTTCATATCTGGAAGTAGAGATAGCATCCGGAGAATTTGAGGAAAAACTGTTTGAGGTCAGCAACCTTGCAGAGAGAAATGGTGGATTTGTAAGCAATTCTGAAAGTTATTCGGATCCTGAAGGCAGGCTTACCAGTGGGAGAATAACCATAAGGGTGCCTGCTGAAAAATTCGACAGTGTTTTAAACCAGGTAAAAGCTCTGGGCACGGTCTTAAGTATCAGCATTTCAGGCCAGGACGTAACCGAAGAATATGTGGACTTGGAGGCAAGGTTAAGGAACCTCCGGGCGCAGGAAACAGTACTCCTGGAGTTAATGGAACAAGCGAGAACGGTTAGGGACAGCATAGAGGTGCAGAGGGAGCTTAGTACGGTCCAGGGAGAGATAGAAGTGCTTAAGGGAAGATTGAATTACCTGGACAATATGGTTTCATTTTCTACCATAGATGTTTATTTTACCGTACCCCCGCTAATCAGGGAAACAGCCGACTGGGGTTTTATTAATGCTGTTAGAAGAGGAGCAAGGGGCGCAGTGAATGTTTTTAACGGCCTGGTCAGGGTATTGATTTTAATAAGCCCTGTGCTTGTATTTATAGCTGTTATCATAGTTATAATATGGTTAATTATAAGGGCGAAAAAAAGGAGAAGATCGGATAAGAAGGAGTGATTTTAAGCAATGAAGAAATCAGGGATATTAAGTAATTTACTGCTGGTGTTTGGCCTGGGTGTGCTGATAGGCATTCTTTTTGCCCCCCGGTCCGGGGAGAAAACCAGAAAAATGCTTGCCGAAAAGATGGAGGATACCTGCGGAAGCACATGTACCAACCTGATTGACAGGGTGGCCATGCTAAAGGGAAGAATAAATGAATACATGGA
>JBNJCW010000084.1:0-6494 GCA_051744345.1 Actinomycetota bacterium | reverse complement strand
CAGGAACATCTGGTAGGCAAAGGCAAGGTTATAAGGAGGATGATTGAGCAGAATACCACATACTCAATCATCTTCTGGGGCCCCCCAGGTTCAGGAAAAACAACCCTTGCAAGAATAATTGCCAACAGCACAGATTACAAATTTATCTCCTTTTCTGCAGTTACCTCGGGAATAAAACAGATAAAAGAGGTGATGGAGATAGCAAAATACCAGATGCAGCAGAAATCAAGGAAGACGATACTGTTTATTGATGAAATACACCGCTTTAACAAGGCCCAGCAGGATGCATTCCTTCCCTTTGTAGAAAACGGGACCATAATACTTATCGGGGCCACTACAGAGAATCCATCTTTTGAGGTAAATTCCGCCCTTCTGTCCAGGTGTAAGGTTTTTATCTTAAATAAGCTCAAAGAAGAAGAAATCATAACCCTGCTGAAAAAAGCTGTCTCCGACAAGGACAGGGGCCTGGGAAAGCATAACATACAGATAGATGACAATACTCTGGCAGTTATAAGTCGGTTTGCCGACGGAGACATACGCATAGCCTATAATATACTTGAACTTTCTCTAAATTCTGCTGAACAGGCTGACAGGGTTAGCATAGATACCAAACTGGTAGAAAACATAATCCAGAAAAAAACGCTCATGTACGACAAGTCCGGAGAAGAGCATTTTAACCTGATCTCTGCTTTGCATAAGAGCTTGAGGGGAAGCGATCCGGATGCAGCAGTATACTGGATAGTAAGGATGCTGGAAGGAGGAGAGGACCCCCTTTATATTGCCCGAAGGATGGTAAGGTTTGCATCAGAGGATATCGGTCTTGCCGATAACAATGCCTTATCTGTTGCCCTGTCCGCAAAGGATAGTTTCCATTTCCTGGGTCCTCCGGAAGGATACCTGGCCCTGATACAGACAGCAGTATACCTGGCACTGGCCCCTAAAAGCAATTCGGTATACAAAGCCTACAAACAGGCCAGAAAAGATGCCCTCGAACATGAAGCAGCGCCTGTGCCTTACCATATAAGGAATGCCCCTACAAAGCTCATGAAAGAGATGGGTTACGGTAAAGGTTACAAGTATGCCCATGATTATGAGCATGGGATAGTAAGCCAGAGCTACCTCCCCAAAGAGCTTGAAGGCAGAAAGTATTACTTCCCCACGGACAGGGGTTTCGAAAAGAACCTTAAAAAAAGAATCGAATACATTAAAAGTCTAAAACAAAAAGATTAGATACCAAGCAGCTTCTCGGCAATCTGTACAGCATTCAGGGCTGCGCCCTTTCTCAGCTGGTCGCCTACCACCCACATATTGATCCCGTTATCCAGTGAATTATCTTCCCTTACCCTTCCTATAAATACATTATCCTTGCCTGAGGAATCAAGCGCTGTAGGATATACGGCTTCCTTAAAGTTATCCTTTAAGGTTAAGCCTTTCCCATTGGCCAGGGCTTTTCTTACCTTCTGCAGGGGTATCTTTTTTTCCGTCTCTATATTTATGGATTCAGAATGCGACGTAAAAACCGGTACCCTTACGGTTGTAGCGGTAACCTTTATGCTGCTGTCTGCGAATATCTTCTGGGTCTCTGACACCATTTTCATCTCTTCCTTGGTATACCCATTATCCAGAAATACATCAATATGGGGAAGGACATTAAAGGCTATCTGCACAGGAAATACCTCATTTTCCACAACAGTTTTCTTCTCGCATATAAGGGCCCTGGTCTGTTTTTCAAGTTCGACTATTGCTTTGGCCCCGGCGCCGGATACCGCCTGATAGGTTGATACCACAATCCTTTTTATCCTTGAAATATCATAAACAGGCTTTATGGCCACTGCCATAATTATGGTTGAACAGTTGGGATTAGCTATTATGCCCTCATGTTTTAAAATCTCTTCCGGGTTTACCTCGGGAACCACCAGGGGTATGCCCTCCTCCATCCTGAAAGCGCTGCTGTTGTCTACAACCACTGCCCCGCTATCAGCAGCATAAGGAGCAAATTGTTTGGAAATGCTTCCCCCTGCAGAAAACAGGGCGATATCTATCCCCGTAAAGGAATCTTTCTTTAACTCCCTTATTTCTATTTCTTCGCCTCTAAACTTTATCTTTTTGCCGGCTGATCTTTTTGATGCCAGAGGCAGAAGGTTTTTAACCGGGAAACCCCTTTGTTCGAGTACCTGTAAAAAAACCTTGCCTACCGCACCGGTAACTCCAGCTATGGCAACATTATAGTCCTTCAAAATCTTCTCCCCTAAAAAAATTACAATTTAAAAAACTTATTTATCCAGCTCAAAACCCTTGTGGAGGACTTTCACCGCTTTCTTAACCTTTGCTTTCCTGATTATGCAGGAAATCCTGATGGGAGATGTACTTATCATCTCTATGTTTATGCCTTCTGTGCCCAGGTATTCAAACATCCTTGCGGCTATACCGGGATGGGTCTGCATACCAGCTCCCACTATAGACACCTTGCCCACATCGGGGTCTATGGAAATATTCTTATACTCCATCTCTGAAACTACTTCTTTGGCCAAACTCAAATCCTCTTCCTTTATGGTAAAGGTTATGGTCGCAATATTTCCTTCACTGACATTCTGTACTATGAGGTCAACATTAATATTTTTTTCTGCCAGCTGGCCAAACAGCTTAGCAGCTATCCCCGGCCTGTCCTGCAGGCCAAACACAGTAATCTTTACCTGATTATTATCATATGATACTCCGGTTATAACCGGCCTTTCCATTTTTTCATCTTTAAAGTCCATTATCCACGTCCCCTCAATATCATTAAAACTTGACCTAACATGCAAAACAACACCATTCTTTTTAGCAAATTCAACCGCTCTCAAGTGCAGGACCTTTGCCCCCGAAGAAGCAAGCTCCAGCATTTCATCGTAGGAAAGGGTCTGTATCTTCCTGGCCTCGGGCACAATATTGGGATCGGTAGTATACACACCCTCGACATCTGTATATATCTCGCAGTGCCCTGCTTTCAGCGCTGCAGCCAGGGCAACAGCAGTTGTATCAGACCCGCCCCTGCCCAGGGTAGTTATATCATTATCCGAAGAAATTCCCTGAAAGCCGGCAACAATAACTATATTGCCTTCTTTGATTTCCCTGAATATCCTGCTGCAGTTTATGCTCAGTATCTTTGCATTAGAATATATATTATCAGTAAATATGCCTGCCTGATTTCCGGTAAGGGAAACACAGCCGTAACCCTTCTCATGTATGGCCATAGACAGCAATGATATGGATACCTGCTCCCCGGTGGAGAGAAGCATGTCCATTTCCCTCCTGGACGGATCCTTGGTGATACTGTTGGCCAGATCTATAAGGTCATCTGTGGTAGAGCCCATGGCAGACACGGTAACTACCACATTTTTTCCCGCATCCTTTGCCTTTATTGCCTTCTGGGCTACATTTTTTATCTTCCGGGCATCGACAACCGAAGTTCCCCCGAACTTCATTACTATTATATCTCTTTTTTCCCTCATTGTATGTTTAAACTGTTACTAATCTATTTCCGTATATTATCCACATGTAGGGGTCATCCGTCAATTAGCTTTCTGTCTTTTTAAGGAAAATATAATTAGAATTCTCCCCGATTAGCAATTGCCCTGCCCAAGGTTATCTCGTCCGCATACTCAAGGTCCCCTCCAACCGGAAGCCCGCTGGCCAGCCTGGTTACCTTTATTGCTCTTGGATCCAGCTGCTTTTTTATATAAACCGCTGTGCTCTCCCCTTCAACGGTAGGATTTAAGGCAATTATTACCTCTTTTATGCTGTCTGCTTCCACCCTTTTTACCAAATGAGGTATTTTTATATCCTCAGGCCCAATATCTTCAATAGGGGAAAGCAGTCCCCCCAGAACATGGTAAAGGCCCCTGTATTCCCCCGTAGCCTCTATTATCACCACATCGCTGGGAGACTGAACCACACAGACAATATTTTTTTCCCTGGTTGAGTCCCTGCATATACCGCATAAATCCTCTTCGCTTAAGTTAAAGCACTCCCTGCAGAAACGCACCTTCTCCTTTACTTCCAGCAATGATTTAGAAAACTGCTCAATCTCTTCCTTGGGAAGCCTTATCAGGTAAAATACTATCCTTCTGGCAGTCTTGGGGCCTATTGATGGAAGCTTCCTGAACTGGTTTATCAAATTTTCAATGCTTTTTATATATAATGCCATAAGAATTCCAATCCCTGCTAAAACATCCCCGGGATATTCAGGCCGCCGGTAATTTCTGCCATCCTGGACTGCATCTCCTGCTTGGATTTGGCTATAGCATCATTTAAGGCCACCATAACCATATCTTCCACCATATCCAGATCTGATTCTTCAACCATTTCCCGGTTTATTTTTACCTCCATGACTTCCTGTTCCCCGTTAACCTTAACCTTCACAGCTCCACCGCCGGCTGAAGCCTCGAACTCCATCTCTTTTAATTCCTGCTGTATCTTTTGCATCTTTTTCTGCATCATCTTGGCCTGTTTCATCATATCGCCGTAATTAAAACTCAATTTCCTACTCCTTTATTTCAAATTTTTCAATTAGATAATCATAAACATCTTCCGAAGAAGCGCTGTCTTCCTTTATTTTAACCTTTTCATGCCCGCTGCCAGCTTCATAGCCGCTATCTTCGTAGTCATCCCTGTCTTGTACTTCCAGCATGACTGCTCCCTCTATGTTATCTTCACCGGTTAAAAAACTTATCTTATATAAAGACCCGGTAACCTGCTTTATGGCTTTGGCTATAATACTGGTATTATTTTCCTTGCTTAACTGCTGTTTATGCCAGCCTTTTTTATCATCCAGGTAAAAACAAAGATTGTCTTTTTCCAGCCTGTAGGCTCTGATTTCAGCGAACATGGCATGGACAGATATTTTGGATCTTTTTATAAGGTTACATATCTTTAACCAGTTGTCACCGATAGTGTCACCGTCTCCTGCTTTTCCTGATTCAGGTTTGTCTTTTTTGGGCGCCGCAGTCTCTTCCTGCATGCTTTTAGGCGGTGCTGCTTTAGAAACCTGGGACCTTTCGGCCTGTCTCCCGAGAGCTGCCTTCTCTTTTTCTTCCTGACCGGATTGAAAATTCAGCGCCTTTATCAGGGCAGCCTTAAAGAATGTCTTGGCCCCGCTGCTTTTTTTTATTCGCTTATACAGGTCGTCATAGATGCCGATATAGAAATTTAGCTCTTTTTGGCTTACCCTTTTTGCCTGTGAACTGTATCTTTTTATAAACTGGCCGGTCATGTCCACTATCTCCTGGGGCCGGTCATAGTTTTTAAACACATACAGATTGTATAGGTGGTCTAAAAACTCCTGTACAAAAACTTCAAGGCTCTGGTTGCTTGAAAAAATCCTTCGGGCAAACAAAAGCCCCTTGTTTATATCTTTTTCAGCCAGTATATCGGTAAACTCAAACAAAAGCTCATAGTCAATAACTCCCAGAAGGGCGGTGACATCATCAATGGTTATCTTGTCCTGCCCGAAAGAAGCCAGCTGTTCCAGTATTCCGTCGGCATCCCTTAAGCTCCCATCAGCATACTTTGCAATTATGCCCAGGGCAGCATCATCTATGGTTATGTTTTCCACTTCAGAAATTTTCTTAAGCTTGTTTACAATCTCTTCAATAGAAATAGGAAAGAAGTCAAACCTCTGGCATCTGGACATTATAGTGGGAAGTACCTTATGGGGCTCGGTGGTGGCCATGATGAAGACGATATGCTGGGGAGGCTCCTCTAAAACCTTAAGCAAAGCATTGAATGCTGAAGTGGAAAGCATATGTACTTCATCTATGATATATACCTTTTTCCTAAGCATGCTGGGTATATACTTTGCCTTCTCCCTCAGCTCCCTTATATGCTCTACCCCGTTATTGGAGGCGGCATCGATTTCAACTATATCCACATTTGTGCCGTTGGTAATGCTTACGCAATTCTCACATTCATTGCAGGGCTTGGATGTAGGGCCCTTTACACAGTTTATTGCCTTAGCCAGTATGCGGGCAGTTGATGTCTTCCCTGTTCCCCTGGGACCGCAAAACATGTAGGAATGGGACAGCCTGTCCCCGGATACCGCATTCTTCAACGTCCTTACGGTATGGTCCTGGCCGACGATCTGGTCAAAATCCTGCGGCCTCCATTTTCTATAGAAAGAAATATATGCCATAATTCTCCTTATTATAAGCCGTGCGGCGGAATTCGATTCAGGCCAACAGGTGCCCCCTATGCAGTTTGCTCCAGCCAGGTTTCCTTATGGCACCCGAAGTTTGATGCTTACCGCTGCTTCCTCTCGGATCTGACGGGGTTCGCACCTCTTCGCCGCATAAGACCCGGCTTTCATCGCCACTTACATAAGGTCAAACCCTACTGGCATAAACCTCAATACCGCCAATTCAGCCTCACTGTAGCGGATTGTGAGTACAGGGCACCGCTAGCTCCCCGCCTAGCACGGCCTAATTGATTATATAAAATAAATGGGAAAAAATAAAATT
>JBNJCW010000083.1:0-6830 GCA_051744345.1 Actinomycetota bacterium | reverse complement strand
AAGAACAAATTGAAGAGAGTAAAAAATGGTCTACTGAATGATTTACTAACCGGCAGAAGAAGAGTAAAAGTGGAGTCATAGTATGGCCTTTACTGAAAAAAACCTTGAAGATCATATAATAGCCAAACTTGAAGAAAAAGGCTGGAAATTTATCCCTGCAGATAGCCTTGAGAGGGTAAGCTATGAAGAGGCACTTCTTATTCCGTCCCTGTCAAGAAATCTTAAGGAAATAAACAAAGAAACAGGGATTGGGAATGAAGAAATAAATAAAGCAATAAATATCCTAAAACTAACTGGTACAGGCATAGAGGGTTCGAGAGCTATACTTAATTATTATAAATCCGGTATACCTATTAAGTTTGAAAGAAAAAAAACAGTAAAATACATCAGACTTTTTGATTTTGATAAGGTTAAAAATAATGAATTTATTGTTTCAAGACAGGTATATTACCATGGCAGGGATATTATAAGAGTTGATATAATTCTTTATGTAAATGGCATACCTTTAGTAAATATAGAATGTAAAAACCCGCTTATTATCTCAGAGAGCTGGCATACAGCATACAGGCAGATTATCGATTATATAAATACAGTTCCTGACCTTTATAAATATATCCAGATCGGAGTTGCTGCTGAGGTTACTGCAAGATATTTTCCGGTTGTAACCTGGAAGGAAGAAATTTTAACCCATCTCTGGCGTTGCAAAGGTAAAGACGAGATAGATTCGGCTATAGAAATGCTATCAGATGGTACGCTCTTAGACATAATCAAAAATTATATTTTTCTGAGGACTGAAAGAGAAGAGGCAAGCAAAATAATATGCCGTTATATGCAATATGGGGCTTCAAATAAAATAGTAAAAAGGGTAGAGGACAATTTAACAGGAAAAGATAAAAAAAATAAGGGACTCATATGGCACTGGCAGGGAAGCGGTAAGACTTTTACAATGCTGTTTGCTGCCAATAAACTTTATCATCTGGATAAACTTGAAAATCCCTCAATATTTTTTATTGTTGATAGGGCAGAGCTTGAAGGCCAGCTAAGTGATGAATTTAATTTTCTGGATATTGTAAAACCTGAGGTAATAGATTCCATTTCAGCTCTTAAGAGGATTTTAAAGTATGATGACTATCGGGGTAAGAGAGGTATATTTATAACCCTTATTCAAAAATTCAGGCCTGAGGAACTCAGCCAGATTCAAAAAGAGCTTGAAGAAATTTCAAAAAGCAAAGAATCGATAATGAATAGGAAAAATGTAGTAGTCTTTATTGATGAAGGCCACAGAACCGAATATGGATTGTTGGCTTCCCAGATGAAAAGTATTTTTAAAAATGCCTTTTTCTTTGCCTTTACCGGAACTCCGGTATCAAAGGAAGGAAGAGATACATACATTGAATTTAGTTATCCACCTGATGAACTTTATCTTGATAAATACTTTATAGCTGATTCCATAAAAGATGGTTTTACAGTAAAAATAGTTTACCAGCCAAGACTCGTAAAAGGAGCTGAATTAAAGAAAGAGCTGCTTGAGAGTTTTTTGGATTCAGAACTTGAAGAGCTTCCGGAAAATGCGGCAAATAAGGTTAAAGGGGAAATTGGTGAAAAGTTGAACTTTATTAAAGTAGTAATGGAAGACCAGAAACGAATAAACCTTGTAGCCAGGGATATAGCGGAACACTTTAAGAAAAATGCTGATGGTAAATTTAAGGCAATGGTTGTGGCTGCCAGCAGGATAGCATGCCACAGATATAAGAAAGCATTGGATAAGTTTTTACCACCGGAATATTCTGAAATAGTTATGACCTATAACAGAACTGAAAGGCAGAAAGAGTTAACCGAGAGAGTTGCGGAAAAATCAGCAAGGTATGGAACTAAAGATATTAAGGATATTAGGAATATTGTAGTGGATAAATATAAAAATGAAGAATACCCTAAAATCCTGATTGTAACCGAGATGCTGCTTACAGGATTTGATGCTCCAGAGCTTGAAGTTATGTATCTTGATAAGCCACTTAAAGAACATAGATTGTTACAGGCAATTGCCAGAACAAATAGACCATATAGAGACTTAAAAGAAGCGGGAATTATTATTGACTATGTCGGAGTTCTCGAAGATATAAAAAAGGCTTTTAAAATTTATAATGAAGAAGATATAAAAAACGTCATCCTAAATTATGAAAGTATAGAAATAGAATTTAAGGACCTTATTGACAAAATATTTAAAATATTTGGAAAATTAGGTAGAAATTATAATAGGGAGACCTTGCTTGAGGCTGTTGAGCTTTTAACCACAGATAGGGCAAATGAAAGAAAATTTGTTGCATATTATAAGAGCCTTAGAAAACTTTTTGAGTTGCTTGGTACCAGAGAGATAAAAATTGACTACTTGGAGGATTATAAATGGATTTCAGCTGTCTATATTTATTATATGAAAGTTGTGAGCAAGGAACCGCAGGTTGAAGGTTATATAGAAAAATATTTTGTTAAGACCATAAAATTTATTCATGAATCTATTGAAATAAAGAATCTGGAAACTGGGCTCCCCGAAGTTTCTTTTGACGATGAATATCTTAAAGAACTTGAAGAAAAAATTAAGGGCACTAAAGAAAAAGCTGCAAATATACTTTTTGCATTAAATAAGTTAATTCTTGTTGAAAGGCACAAAAATCCCATCCATGAATCCGTGGTTGAAAAGGTTGAGAGGCTGCTTGAATTATGGAAAGAAAAAACAAGGGATTATGAGAAGATATATCTTGAAGGCATCACCATATTTAAAGAAATAAATAACCTCAGCAATAGACAAAAAGCTTCAGGCCTTTCAGACCTCGAGTATTCTTTGCTGCTTATACTTGAGGAAGAATTTGGGAGAAAAGAAGAACTAATAAACTATGTAGCAGAAATCTCAAGAAAGCTTGATAGTTTACTATTCCCGGGGTGGTTTAACCAACCTACAGAAGAAAAAAAAGTGGAAAGAGAAGTCAGGAAGTTTTCAAGGAAACTAAAAAGACAGTATGGAATTACCTTGGAAGAAATGGATAAATTATATAAAAAACTTATAGAGCAAGTTAAAAATTATGGGACCTGATGTTTCTACTAATTATTCAATTTCTTATAGAAACATAAAATATCCAAGAGTGGAGCTAAGAACTGGCAAACCCCTCTTGGTTCTTCCTTATGGTTATAACCCTGATACTTTTTACAAAAAACATAAGAACTGGATTTTTAAAAAGATAAAGTTTATAGAGGAATGTCTTGATAATGCAAAAAATAAAGAACTTTCCAAGAGATCTGGTGAGGAATTTGAAGAACTCGTTTACGATATTATGGAGAAAATATCTGATGAACTAGGCGTGAAAATAAAAAAGATTTATTTTAAAAAAATGAGATCGAAATGGGCAAGCTTAAGCAGGCTTGGAAATTTAACCATTAATAAACTTATTAAATATTTGCCTGAATATTTAATTGAATACATAATTTTCCATGAGCTTGTTCATATTATTGAAAAAAATCATACTAACAGGTTCTGGAGGATAATATCAGGTAGGTACAATGATTATATGAAGCTGGAAAAGGAGCTATTTGAATACTGGTTTAAGGTATCAGAGAATATGGAGAGACACAGGAATTTTAAAATTTAATTAAGCAGGTACACATTATGACACTTTATTATGTAAATAAACGGGAGCAAGATAACGGAGACCATGAGGTACATGACTCCAACTGTGCCTGGTTACCCGAAGAGAAAAATAGACAATATTTAGGTTATTTTAACAATTGCCATGACGCTGTAAGAGAAGCAAAAAAATATTTTAGGCAATCCAATGGCTGTAAGTATTGTTGTCCTGAATGTCATACAGGTTAATTTAATTACAATAGGGCATATGTCCACAAATACTGGCGCTCTAAGTAAAGACATAAAAGGGTACAGGAGAAGAAAACCAAAGAATTCCCCTTACTGTAAGTGTACTCCAAGATTATTATGAGAAATTTAAAAGACCTTATGATAGAAAATTTTGCCAAAAGTATGGATACTAAGGCCTCATATTGAAAAAATCATATACACCGGTACCAGTGTGCGGATTATTTTTTTTATGGAGGATTATAAGAAAGATTTTTGACTGGCTTGGCATAGATGAATTTAGAAGAAACAGGCCCCAGGCATTGTGAGCTGCAGACTTGTTTGATGACTTCCCGCAAGATGATTATATAGATTGCAATTATTCGGATGTTTTAGAAGGAGCAATTTTTAGGCTCTTTTATAAACCCCTTATCTAAAACAAGCTGAATATTTTACAGACATTTCATTTTGTAAAATATAATCTGCTGATTATTACAGATACATGTTTTTTTATTCAAGGCTGCTAATTTTTTGGTAAAGTAAACATTAATAGGGGCTTAAAAATCCTTAAAATAACTTATATATGAGAGATCAAAAAGCAAGTTCTTATAAATGCTTGCTGGGCTGAAAAGAAAATGAAAAAGGGGCGATAGCTAATTCGGCCTCTTCACTTATATTTATTAACTTGTAAATGCTGGTGATCGGTAAACATGGAAGACGATAATTAAGCCATGATTACTTCCACTACGTCCTGTATTTCTGAATTTTTTCCAGGAGTTCCATATCTCCCGCAGCGTCTCCGAGGCAGGTCGGGATTATGCCGTCAACAACACCTTCAAGGCCGGCGACAAATTTTTCAGCATTCTCCATGGTTGCGCTGGCGGGCCATCCGATTCTTGCAAGAGTCTTCTGGTTCTTGGCAGTCCCTACTACAAAATAGGGATAGATGGGTTTACCCAGACGCTTGCATTCTGCAGCCACCTTTTTTAACTTCGGTAAAGTTTCCTCTCCAAGTCTCAGGAAAAAGCAAAAATCCCAGTCATTTTGTATGCGGGCGATAGCGCTTTCTGCAGGCACACGCGCCGTTAGCAAGCAGCCTAGCTTTACCTTGCTTACCTTTACAGTGTTTCGGAGAAAGTTCCTGACTTCTTCAGCAGGACCGGTGGATTGACGGTATGTCAGGATTTCATCAGGGTCTGATATTATTTCAAAGCTGCCATCCTGCCGCGTCCTTATCAAATTCCCGTATTTCGGAGGGTCGCCCGGGTCCGGTACCATACCATCGACACCCATAGATTCGGCAGCGAGTGCTACCGCACCTATTTCCACTGGGCCCTTATAATTGGTAATAAGCATAGGTATTGCTATCTTGTCCGGATATATCTGTTTGAGCACGCAGGCTATAGCTGTACCACTGGGTGCAGGCACGCCCCCAGCGCTATCCGTAATATTCCATCCGTCAACTAAATCCTTGATCTTCTCGGCAGAGTTGATAAAGTCCAGTCTTGGGATAAACTCATATAATAACTTCATGGTATCATTCCCCTACTCCTCTTTTGCAAATCTTATAGTAAGCCGTGCTAATATCGGCTCTTTTCATCTAGCAACCTTTGGAATTCTCTTTTAGAATCCCTCTTCATCCGATACGCAACCATACCGGGGTTTTTGCCGGATTTTTTATAAACCGGGTAACAATCACAACATCCCTTACAACCGGATTTTTGAGAATCTCTGATCTTTTGATAATGTTGTTTCACATTTTGCATTATAATAAATTAAAGGATAAATAAAAAATATCATTTTTTTCTCCGATAATAATAAATATGCCGGCTTTTGGGAGATTATTGGTTGGGGATACAGAACCAAATTCTTATAAGCCCTACCCTGGCATCAAAACTACCCACTGCCTGGCTCCTGGGCTCCAACGCCGGGCTGCTAGTGTCTGGATTGCAGTTATCCCAAAAACAGGTTGACAGAACAGGCCTTATTGACAAAAATATGGAAAGAAGGTTTTTGCTGTATTTTTTAAAAAGGACTAACCGGCAGGATATTAAAAGTTTACAGGCCTCAATTTTTTTAAAACATAAATATCGCAGGAGGCATTATATAAATTTCCGGAATATAGATTTTGATACAGATAATCATCCAGAGGCATGTCGGGTTGCTGCTGGACTGCAGCTTGCAGCGTGTCTTACAGACAGAAAGGTTTTTAATGTTATACCGTTTTTACCGCTTGCTAAATCCAGAATTTGAATATTGTTTTTATATTGAGGCTGAGCCAAAACTTGCTGCAGGGGAACTTGATATCCTAAAGTGGCTGCTGGCAGAAACCTTTGAGCCTGAGAAATTCTCACAGGAGTCTTTTCTTTTAAAGCATGGAAATGATGTTATAGAGATGGGGCCCAGACTGAATTTTGAGACCGCTTATTCCACCAATGCTGTGGCTGTCTGCCATTCCTGCGGGGTAGGCAAGGTAAGGAGGCTGGAAAGGTCCAGGAGGTATTTGATTGGGCCTGATACTGACAGGGAGAGCTTTATCCAGAACCGCTATGACCGTATGACAGAATGTGTATATGAGGAGCCTTTAACTTCTTTTGAGACAGGTATAGTGCCGGAGGAAGTTTATGAAGTTTGCCTGCTGCAGAAGGGCATGGAGGCACTTAAGGAGGTTAACCGGCGCCTGGGACTGGGTTTTGACCAATGGGACCTTGATTTCTACTTTGACCTGTTTGTAAACAGGATAGGCAGAAATCCTACCAATGTGGAATGTTTTCAGTTAAGCCAGGCAAACAGCGAGCATTCAAGGCACTGGTTTTTTAAGGGCCAGCTGATAATAGATGGCAAAAAGGTCCCCTATACCCTCCTGGATCTGATTAAAAAGCCCCTCCAGGTTAACAGGTCCAACAGCCTTATAGCTTTCAAGGATAATTCAGGGGCCATAAAAGGTTTTGATATAAATACCATAATCTGTAAGGAACCCGGTTTCTGTTCC
>JBNJCW010000082.1:0-7178 GCA_051744345.1 Actinomycetota bacterium | reverse complement strand
CGGCAGTTACTATCATATAAGCTTCAAGCAGGCGGCATTTAAGACCCTTGAAACCAGTATTAATCCGGGTGAGGCTGTGGGCATCTATTACCGCTAGCCTGCTTGACTTATTTTTTATTATTAATTAAAGTATTCACTGGTTTTGGGCAAATTATTTCCCTTATATCAAAACCTATTTGCTTTAACCGGTTTTAATTGCGCTTGTAGCTCAGCTGGATAGAGCAACGGACTTCTAATCCGTAGGTCGGGGGTTCGAATCCCTCCAAGCGCGCCATTTAAATGGTTTAAAAATTTTGAAAAATAATATAATATTTAAGTTGATGGTGAGAATAGCTCAGCTGGTAGAGCACAGGATTGTGGTTCCTGGGGCCGCGGGTTCGAATCCCGTTTCTCACCCCAATTTTTTTGGTTTGCGCGCCTGTAGCTCAGCTGGATAGAGCATCGGACTTCGAATCCGCTGGTCGGGGGTTCGAATCCCTCCAGGCGTGCCAGAATTTGTTTTTTGCATATATATTTTCTATAATAAACCACTGGAAAGTGGGCCGTTAGCTCAGCTGGTAGAGCACCGGACTCTTAATCCGGGTGTCACAGGTTCGATCCCTGTACGGCTCACCATTTTTTTGCGAGAGTGGCGGAATTGGCAGACGCGCTAGACTTAGGATCTAGTGGGGTAACACCTGTAGGGGTTCAAATCCCCTCTCTCGCACCATAATGCTTAAAAATCAGTAATTGGCAGCAATTTGTATTTTATTTATTTTTTATTATAATAAGTTTCTTAATGCAAATAAGGTTAAAAAGGCAGGAGGCGCTTTTAGTTGGATTATAAGATAGTTAATGTAAAAAAGGAAAAGGACAAGGTAAAGCTGGATGTAGAGGTGGCGAACAATAACTTCAGCAAGGCGGTGGGAAAAGCGTATAAGAATATTTCCCAGAAAGCCAATATTCCCGGTTTCCGGAAAGGGAAAATACCCTACCAGGTTATCGATGTCAACTTTGGCAAGCAGTATGTATTAAATGAGGCTGCAAGTATTGCAATATCCGAGCTGTATCCTAAGATAATAGATAATGCGGATATAAGCCCTATTGATTACCCGCAGGTAAAATTTAACCAGATAACCGAAAACAAGCCTCTGGGGGTTGAGCTTACTATTCCGGTTGAGCCGGAAATAAAAGCTCCCAGCTATAAGGGGATAAAGGTTTCTGCGGCGCCAATAGAGGTTGAGGATAAGGAAGTTGAAAAGCAAATCGAAGAGATGAGGGAAAAGTTTGCCTCCCTTGAGCCGGTAGAAGAAGACAGGCCTGCGGAGAAGGGCGATTATGTTACCATTGATTTTGAAGGCAGGGTAGACGGCAAGGAGCTTGAAGGGGGCAAGGCAGATGATTTTGTGCTGGAAATCGGCTCCAAAACACTGACCCCCCAGTTCGAAGACTCTATTGCGGGCATGAAGAAAGGCGATAAAAAGAAGGTTAAGTTTGGGCTGCCTCAGCAGATAGAGAGGTCGGATCTGGCAGGAAAAGAGGCAGAATTTACGGTTAAGCTAAAGGAGATAAAAAAGAAGATAGCCCCTGACCTAGATGAGGAATTTTTGAAGAACGCTGGCGACTATGAAAGCAGGCAGGAGCTTGAAAAGGAGATACGGGAAAATCTCGAGCGAAGGAAGGAAGAGTCCAGGAAAGAGGAGATAGTGGGCAAAATTGTCAGCCAGCTTACGGAAAAGGCAGGTATAGCTGTCCCCCAGGCAATGGTTAAAAACAGGACAAACCAGCTCAAGGAAGAGTTTGAGAAAAACCTTAAGGCACAGAATATAGCCAAGCAAAACTATTTGAGGGCAGCCGGAGTTACGGAATCTGACCTGGAAGAGCAGCTGAAGAAGCGGGCAGAAATAGAGATCCAGCAGTACCTATTGTTTAAGGCATTAGAGAAATTGGAAAAAAAGAACATAGAGCCCAAAGAAGAGGATATGAAAAAAGAGGCTGACCAGATTTTGGAGAGGTACCAGAAAGATGAAGAGAAGAAAAAAGTAGAGGAGTACCTTGATACGCCGCAGGGCAAAGAGAATCTGGCCTCTTCCATAAGGAGGAGGAATATGATAGACCTGCTGGTGAAAAATGCCAAGGTGGTTGACCGGAAGGAAGAGGAGAAGCAGGATAAAAAAATTGTGACTCCCCAGGGCGAGAAAGCAGGCTCTGAAAAGAAATTGTGGACACCAAATGAAAAATAAGGAAGCGTGATATATATGAATAACAGTTATTTAGTTCCCATGGTAGTGGAGCAGACCAACAGGGGAGAGAGGTCTTATGACATCTATTCCCGGCTGCTTAAAGAGAGGATAATTTTTCTGGGAGTGGCTATTGATGATAATGTGGCCAATCTGGTGATGGCCCAGCTGCTGCATCTTGAAGCAGAAGACCCGGAAAAGGATATACAGCTGTATATAAACAGCCCCGGCGGTACGGTTACCGCTGCTTTGGCCATGTATGATACCATGCAGTTTATAAAGTCACCGGTATCTACCATCTGCATCGGCCAGGCCGCGAGCGCGGCTGCGGTGCTGCTGCTGGCAGGGGAAAAGGGCAAAAGGTTTTCCCTTCCCAATGCCAGGGTGCTGCTGCACCAGCCCTCGGGCGGGGTTACCGGCACCACCATGGATGTAGAAATTCATACCAAGGAAATGGTAAGGATAAGGGCCCTTTTAAATGAAATAATAGTCAAGCATACCTCACAGGATATCAAGAAAGTGGAAAGGGATACTGAAAGGGACTTTATACTTACCGCAGAAGAAGCTAAAAAATATGGGATACTTGATGAGGTTATCCATAAAAAATAAACTAGAAGGAAGTGTATAATATTGGAAAAGGATGACAAAAGGGGTAATTTCTTAAAATGCTCATTTTGTGGAAAATCCCAGAACCAGGTAAAAAAACTTATAGCCGGTCCCGGGGTTTATGTTTGTGATGAATGCATTGATCTCTGTAACGAAATACTCGAGGAAGAGCTGGGGGAAGAAAAAGAGCTGGACTTTAGCAAACTCCCCAAGCCGAGCGAAATTTACTCAGTACTGAATGATTATGTAGTAGGCCAGCATTCCGCTAAAAAATTGCTGTCGGTGGCGGTGTATAACCACTACAAGAGAATCAAGTATGGCGGAAACCCCAGGAAGGACGATGTAGAGCTGCAGAAAAGCAATATTCTGCTGATGGGGCCTACAGGGTGCGGAAAAACACTTTTAGCCCAGACTCTGGCCAGGATACTTAATGTGCCTTTCTGCATAGCCGATGCTACTGCCCTAACCGAGGCGGGTTATGTGGGAGAGGATGTGGAAAACATACTGCTCAAGCTCATACAGGCTGCAGATTTCGACATAAAGAAAGCGGAAACGGGAATCATATATATTGATGAAATTGACAAGATAAGCAGAAAATCCGACAACCCTTCCATAACCAGGGATGTATCCGGGGAAGGGGTACAGCAGGCATTGCTGAAGATACTGGAAGGCACGGAAGCAAATGTGCCTCCCCACGGGGGGAGGAAACACCCCCAGCAGGACTTTATACAGATAAACACCACCAATATACTGTTTATCTGCGGAGGTTCATTCTCGGGTTTGGAAAAGATAATTGAAAGCAGGGTAAATAAAAAGAGCATAGGATTCACTGCTGAAAAAGTGCCTGGAAAGGTAGAGAAGATAGACCAGCTGCTGCCCCAGGCTATGCCTGAAGACCTGTTAAAATACGGCCTTATACCGGAGCTCGTGGGCAGGCTTCCGGTTATTGCAAACCTCTCCAACCTAAAAGAGGGAGACCTGGTGAGGATACTTACCGAGCCAAAGAATGCATTGGTAAAACAGTATACCAAGATTTTCGAGATGGATAATGTAAGGCTGGAGATAACCGAAGATGCACTGGCTGCTATTGCCAGGCAGGCTATGGCCAGGGGTACCGGAGCAAGGGGCTTGAGGTCAATAATGGAAGATACAATGACCGATATAATGTTTACCGTACCCGACCAAAAGGATGCCGGAAAGTGCATAATAACCAAAGAGGTTGTTGACAAGAAGGTTCCCCCTGCTCTGGTAAAAGGAGAAAGCAAGGAAGTAAAAAGCAAAGAGAAACTGGCTTAATATGTTTGCAAAAGTAGAGGGCAGCTACCGCCCTTCCAGTTTTGAGAAGGAAATATACAGCTTCTGGGAAGACAAGAATTATTTTCATTCTGAAGTAGGTTCCAAAAAGAAGCCTTTCTGTATTGTAATCCCCCCTCCCAATGTAACCGGGAAGCTTCATATAGGGCATGCCCTAAACAATAGCCTGCAGGATGTGGTTATAAGGTATAAAAGGATGTCCGGATACAATGCCAGCTGGATACCGGGGGTAGACCATGCCGGAATAGCCACCCAGAATGTAGTGGAGAGATACCTTGAAAAAAAGGGGGTAAGCAGGCATGACCTGGGCAGGGAACAATTTGTCCAGCAGGTATGGAAGTGGAAGGAAGAGTACGGGGACAGGATTATCCGCCAGCTAAAGAGCCTGGGCTGTTCCTGTGACTGGCCCAGGCAGAGGTTTACACTGGACCCAGATTATGCTCAGGCGGTGACCAGGGAATTCAACCTGCTTTACAGGGATGAGCTTATTTACCGGGGCAATTACATGGTTAACTGGTGTCCCCGGTGCGGTACAGCGGTTTCCGATATTGAGGTTGAGCATATCCAGAAAAAGGGCAGCCTGTGGGACATAAAGTACCCCTTGATAGATGATAAAACCAAAAAGGCCAGCTACCATGAGTATGTCGTGGTTTCCACCACCCGGCCGGAGACCATGCTGGGGGACACCGCAGTGGCAGTAAACCCGGAGGATAAAAGGTATAAGGAACTTAAGGCAAGGAAGGTTTACCTTCCCCTGGCAGGGAGGACAATCCCTGTAATAGAGGATGAGTTTGTTGATCCGGAGTTTGGCACTGGGGCGGTAAAGGTAACCCCGGCCCATGACCCCAATGACTTTGAAATGGGCAAAAGGCATAACCTGGAGCAGATAAACATATTTACGCCGGAAGCGGTGGTAAACGAAAACGGCGGCCCTTACAGGGGGCTGGACCGCTTCGAGGCCAGAAAAAGGGTGCTCAAGGATTTAAAGCAGCAGGGCTTTCTTGCAGGAGAGAAAGAGCATGAATCCAGTATAGGCAAGTGCTCAAGATGTGAGAGCATAGTTGAACCCAGGATATCTTTACAGTGGTTTGTGGCTGCTAAAAAACTGGCGGGACCGGCCATTGAGGCGGTCAGGGATAAAAGGATAAATATAATTCCTGAAAAATGGGAGAAGATATATTTCAACTGGATGGAGAACATAAAGGACTGGTGCATATCCAGGCAGCTCTGGTGGGGCCACCGAATACCAGTATGGTACTGCCGGGATTGCGGCCAGGTGATAGTAGCGGAAAGCGAGCCCGGCCAGTGCAGCAAATGCAGGAGCAGCAATATAGTACAGGACAGCGATGTCCTGGATACCTGGTTCAGTTCATGCCTGTGGCCTTTTGCTACCCTGGGCTGGCCCAAGGATACCCCTGAACTGCATTATTTCTTTCCCACCAATACCCTGATAACTGCCCATGATATTATATTTTTCTGGGTGGCCAGGATGATAATGATGAGCCTGTATTTTATGGAAGAGGTCCCTTTCAGGGAGGTATTCATAAATCCCCTGGTAAATGATTCCTCCGGGCAGAAGATGAGCAAGTCCAAGGGGAATGTGGTTGACCCTATGGACATAATCGGACAGAATGGGGCAGACGTTTTAAGGTTTACCCTCTGCTCGCTTACAACCCCCGGAAAAAATCTGCTGCTGGGAGATGACAAGATTGAAGGGTCCAAGAACTTTGCCAATAAATTATGGAATGCTTCCAAGTTTGTGCTTTCCAATATAGGGGAGGATGTGCTGGACATAGATCTTGATAAACTGAGCTTAAACCTCTGGGACAAATGGATACTTACCAGGTTAAATAAAACCATAGCCGGGGTTCACAAACACCTTGAGAGTTATAATTTTTCTTCTGCCTGCCGCCTGCTGTATAACTTTTTCTGGAGCGATTACTGCGACTGGTTTATAGAGGCAAGCAAGGTAAGGGTATACTACTGCAGGGACGGGGAGGATAAGAAAACCGCCTTGTTTATGCTGTGGCATATACTGGAGAATTACCTGAGGATGCTCCATCCGTTTATGCCTTTTCTAACCGAAAACATATGGCAGAGCCTTCCTCACAGGGGGGAGAGCATAATGGTGGAGGATTATCCCCAAAAAGACAGCCGCCTCTACCCCCGGGCAGAGAAACAGGCATCCCTTCTTTTTGGCATAACCAGGCAGATAAGAAAGATCCGCTCCGAACTTAATATCAGCCCTTCAGTAAAGATAAAGGTTAACTTATCCACCACGCAGGAAAAAACCAGGGAATTGGTTCTCCGGAACTCAAGGTATTTGCAGAACCTTGCAGGCATAGGAGAGTTGGGGTTTGATGAGGGAGACAGCCGGAAAGGGTATATAAAGACAAACTGCAAAGATGTATTCATATATATATACATACTGGATGTAGTGGATATAGACATGGAGATAAGAAGGCTGGAGGATGAGATAGGGAAGGCAGGCCAGCTGTCTGAAAAAAGCAGGAAAAAGATGTCCAATCCCCAGTTTTTAAGCAAAGCCCCTGCTGATATAGTACAGAAGGAAAAGGGCAAGCTGGATGAGTTTATGCAGAAGAACAAGCTGCTTTCCCAGCAGTTAGACAGAATGAAAAATATTAAAAGGTAGACTAAATTGGACTACGGCAAGGTTGTCCGGTACCTGGATAAATCTCTTGTTTTTGGCATAAAGCCTGACCTGGCAAGAATCAAGAAAATGATGGAGCTTATGGGAGATCCCCACCTGGGGCCCCGGTTCATACATGTAGTGGGAACCAATGGCAAGACATCGGTTACCAAAATGGTTTCGGCTATACTGCATGGCCAGGGAATAAGCTGCGGTTACCACATATCACCCCATATTACCAGCTACACAGAAAGGTTCTGGTATAACGGCAGGGAAGTTACCCGGAAAGAGTTTGTGGGACTATTTGAGCTCGTCTACCCTTATGTTGAGCAGGTTAACCGGATGAATCTGGGCGGGCCGGTAACCCAGTTTGAGATAATTGCAGCCAT
>JBNJCW010000081.1:0-7309 GCA_051744345.1 Actinomycetota bacterium | reverse complement strand
CCTTATTATCTTAAAAAGCTTATCGATTTCCTTGAGTGTAAGCGAGGAAGTAGGCTCATCCATAATAAGTATATTGGAATTTAAGGAAAGTGCTTTTACAATCTCTATCATCTGCTGTTCGGCAGTACCAAGCTGTTTCAGCCGGGTTCTGGGATTAAGGTTTACTCCCAGTGAATCAAGCAGCTGCCTGGTATGCTCATACATTTTCCTCCACCTGATGCGCCTGCTTACCTTATTGTATTCCTGGTGCCCCATAAATACATTCTCGGTGATGCTAAGTTCAGGGAAGACAGTAGGTTCCTGATATATTGCTGCAATCCCCAGCCGCTGCGCAGCCATGGGGTTGGCAATTTCCACCTGTTTTCCATCAAGGTAGATTTGTCCCTTATCCGCCTTGTGGATGCCGCTGAGTATTTTAATGAAAGTGGATTTTCCTGCGCCGTTTTCACCGACTAGGGCATGAACTTCTCCCGCATTCAGCTCAAAATCTACATTGTCTAAGGCAACCGTTCCACCAAAGCTCTTTGAGATGTCTTTTGCGCTTAAAATCTTCTCAGCCACCGACTACCTCCATGCCTTATTTTAAAAAACAGATTGCATTTATAATTATAAATTATAATTATATATAAATAAAATATATAAGTGTTATATAAATATAATATTCCTAGTTATATTAATATATAAATATATAAAATAACAAATATATAATCCTAACTATAAACATCTTCAAAAATAGACTCCGGATCCGGATCCGGGCTGCCGGCAGCAAAATTCACTGCGTTTTCTATTTCTTTTTTGGCAGCGGCCTTTAACTCGTTAAGCTCTTTTTCCTTTATGCCGGCATTGAATAATTTATCCTCATAACACTTTACAGGGCACTTTTTTTTCCATTCATTTACTTCCTCCTTATCCCTGTAAACCTCCCGGTCTCCAAGGAAATGCCCCATCCATCGGTAGGTACTTGCCTCTATGAAACCCGGCTTGTACTCCCTTGCCCTTTTGATGAATTCCCTGGCCTTAAAATAGACTTCCTCCACGTCATTTCCATCAATGGTTTCTGCCTTTATTCCGAATTCTTTTACCCTGCCGGCTATATTTGTAGATACAGCGCATTCCAGGGGGGTTGACAGGGCATAACAGTTGTTTTCACAGACATAGATTATGGGCAGACCCCAGAGGGAAGCCATATTCATTACCTCATACAGCACTCCCTGGTTAAAAGCGCCTTCTCCAAAAAAGCAAACCACCACTCTGCCCAGGTCAAAATACTTGGATGCAAAAGCAAGGCCGGTAGCCACCCCTATGCCTCCCCCTACAATTCCATTAGCACCATATATGCCTATGTCCGGGTCAGCTATATGCATGGAGCCGCCTTTTCCTTTGCACAGGCCGGTCTTTTTTCCCAGAAGCTCAGCCATCATATGGTCTACATTTCCGCCTTTGGCCAGGCAGTGGCCGTGCCCCCGGTGGGTGGAGGTAATGCAGTCATCATCTTTAAGGCTGGCACATATGCCTGCTGCGATTGCTTCCTCTCCGATATATGAATGCACCGAACCTCCTATCAGGCTGCGGCTGTAGAGGTTGTAGGCAGCTTTTTCAAACTCCCTTATTTTGTACATGACTTTAAAAAGTTTTAGTTTGTCCTGTTTTTTTAATTCACTTTCTTTAGCCATGGACTCCTAAATTTGATATTGATTTTGATGTCTATTATATTATAATAAATAATACGTAATATCATCATACCTTTATGGTGATTTTAGGATAATAATTTTTTGGGCAAAAGTCAATAGGCAGCAAAAATTATTTAAAACTTATGGATGAACATAACTATAAAACAAGGGAACTTGAAAAAATTGCAAACCAGCTAAGGTGCGATGCCTTAAAGATGATCTATCTGGCTCAATCCGGCCATCCCGGCGGTTCCCTTTCTGCTGCAGACATAGTTACAGCCCTCTATTTTAATATAATGAAGGTCGACCCTTCCAGGCCCAGGTGGCCGGACAGGGACCGCTTCATACTGTCCAAGGGGCATGCATGCCCCATATGGTATGCGGCTCTGGCTAAAAAAGGATACTTTGATACCGAAATACTGTGGAAGCTCAGGAAAATTGGCTCACCGCTGCAGGGCCATCCTGATATGAATAAAACCATAGGGGTGGATATGACCACAGGGTCGCTGGGCAATGGATTGTCTGTAGGCTGCGGCATGGCGTTTTACGGCAGGATATTTAAAAAAGACTACCATACATATGTAATCTTGGGGGACGGGGAGATAAATGAAGGTATTGTGTGGGAAGCTGCGATGAATGCAGCCAAGTACAGGCTGGACAATATTACCGCTTTTATCGATTACAATCACCTGCAGCTTGACGGGACCACTGAAGAAATAATGCCTCTGGAGCCGTTAAGGGAAAAATGGGAGGCCTTCAACTGGCATGTTCAGTCAATTGACGGCCATGACATGCAGCAGATAATAGATGCCGCATATAAGGCAAAGGATACAAAAAACATGCCTTCGATGATAATTGCCGATACGGTTAAGGGAAAAGGAGTGCCTTTCATGGAAAAGGTGTGTGACTGGCACGGAGATGCCCCTGATGAGAGGCAGTATGAAGAGGCGATATCGCATTTGGAAGGAAAATATGGAAAAAAAGACACTTAACAGATTTAACAAACAAGCCCCTACCAGGAATGGCTATGGGGATGAAATAGCTGAAATGGGCGAATGCTGCAGGGACATAGTGGTGCTGGAAGCCGATATCTCCAAATCCACCAGAACTTTTAAGTTTTCACAGAGATTTCCTGACCGTTTCATAAACGTGGGGGTAGCAGAGCAGAATGAAATGGCTACGGCTGCGGGGCTTGCTGCCTGCGGAGCAGTACCCTATGTCTCAACCTATTCGGTTTTTTCATCCATGAGGGCTTGTGAGCAGCTTAGGACTTTTGTCTGCTATCCAAACCTGAATGTCAAGGTGGCGGTATCCCACGGGGGGATAACCCCCGGAAATGACGGGGTAACCCATCAGGCAACAGAGGACCTGGGGATAGTGAGCACCCTGCCCAATATCAGCATAATTATGCCTGCAGATTACTATTCAGCCAGGAAACTGGTGCGGAAGTCTTACAGTTGTCCCGGCCCTGTGTACCTCAGGTTTACCAGGGATCCGGTCCCCCCTGTGTACAGCGGTGATGAAGATTTAGACATAGGCAAAGCTGCAGTACTGAAGGAAGGCCGTGATATTGCGCTTATAGGGATTGGCGATATGGTTTACCATTGCCTGCAGGCAGCAAAGAAATTAGAAAAACTGGGCATCAGCTGCAGTGTGGTGGATATGCATACCCTAAAGCCCCTGGATGAAGGAATGATATACCGGATGGCCACAAACACCAGGGGGATTATAACTGCAGAAGACCACCAAATAAGGAATGGCTTGGGTTCGGCTGTATGCTCGGTTGTATGTGAAAAATGGCCTACCCGGGTAAGGAGGATTGGGCTAAGGGATACCTTTGCGGAATCTGGTGAATACAGCTTGCTGCTGAAAAAATATAAAATGGATGTAAATACCATTATAAATGCTGCCAAGAAGCTATTGGGTTTAAGGTAGCTTATATGGAAAAAGAGATGAAAGGATTTTTATATGTATGTAGTGCATGAAGACGATTATGAGGCCAAGGATCTTCCGGGCAGAAAACATAAGATGATTGTAGGCCCCAGAGATCACGGCCAGGCAAAAAATATGTGTTTCGGGGTAGCGGACTTTCCCCCAAATTCACATGCTCCCGAGCATGTCCATCCCGGTGAGGAGGAGGTTATATATTTCTTGAGCGGATACGGGGAGATGTTCTTTGACGGGAAGGCAGAAAAAATTAAGAAGGGAAGCATTGCCTATATACCTCCCGGGGTTACCCACAGTATTAAAAACTCAAGCGGCCGGGTAATGCACCTTGCTTATGTGTTTTCCCCGCCGGTTGAGCAGGGCTCATATGAGAAGAAGTGAGGCAATATGGATTTTAACCAAAAAGTTATGCTAATAACCGGCGCGGCAAGCGGTATCGGAAGGGCGGTTGCCCAGGGGTTTGCCCGCGGCGGAGGTATGCCTGTTATCCTGGATATTGACAGGGAAGGGGGCCGGAGGCTGGCAGAGGAGATAAAGGGCAGGGGCCATAAGGCAGATTTCATGCATGCCGATATCTCGGATGTGAAAAGTCTGGGCCCCCTTGTCTTGGAGATAATAGGCAAATACAAAAAGATAGATGTACTGGTAAATAATGCCGCCATATGCCCTATTAAAAATTATGAGCAGGTAGACCTGGAGCAGTGGAACAGGGTACTGGACATAAACTTAACCGGAGCCTTCTTTTTAACCAGGGAGGTTGCCGGTTACATGAAAGAAAAAAACTGCGGAAAAATTGTTAGCATGTCCTCGGTTTCTGCCAGGATGGGCGGGGTAAATGTAGGACCCCATTACGCAGTTTCTAAAGGGGGTATTGAAGCAATGACTAAATACTTTGCCGTCAACCTGGCCAAGTACAATATAAATGTTAATGCTGTTTCCATGTGCACCACCGACACGGGGCTTATCAAGGGATGGGATAAAAAAATTATTAATAGTATCATAGAGAAAATACCCCTGGGAAGGGTAGCCAGTGTTGAGGATGCTGCCGGTGCGGTGCTTTTTTTGTCCTCTGAGCATGCAAACTATATAACCGGAGAGGTGCTGCAGGTAAATGGCGGCTTGTATATGAATTAGGAGGAAAGACTATGTACGAGGTAAGCATATATAAAAACGGGCAGACCACAGCCCCGGGCCCTGAAATTTTCTTTATGAAGGACTGGGAGAAGAAATACCTCCTTTATACCTATTTATTCCTGGTAAAGGGCGGGGGAAAGACCATGCTGGTGGATACGGGATGCGGGGATACAGGCCCCATAAACCAGATGCTAGAAGAAGAGTTTGGGGGAGAGGTAACCTTTGACCTTCCCCAGGAGGAGGCCACTTCTGCCATACTGGACAGGGAAAACATAGACCCCGGCAGGGTGGATTATGTTTTTGTAAGCCACCTGCACCATGACCATGTTTCCAACGTGGACCTGTTTCCCAATGCCAGGGTAGTATTGTCCAGAAAGGGGTGGCTTGAGTATATGAAAAAAGACAGGCCCTATTATTACAATGACCTGCTTTTTCCTCCCCGGGCAATAAAATACCTGGCTTCCCTTCCGGCAGACAGGCTTATTCTGGTAGAGGGCCAGCAGGAGATCCTCCCGGGGATTGAATGTTTCTGGGTGGGCGGCCATACACCCTGCTGCATGGCGGTATCGGTTAAAAGCAGGCCGGGCAGAGTGGTATTTCCTTCAGATGTATCCTTTACCTACAGAAACACTGAGGAGAACATACCGGTGGGCTTAAACTATAATTTATGGGAATGCTACCAGGCTTACCAAAAAATCAGGGAAAAGGCAGATATACTCCTGCCTCCCCACGATCCGGAGGTTTTGAAGAGGTTTCCTGATGGAATTGTAAAATAGATAAAAGGAATGCTAATGGAAGAAATGAGAAGAAAGAAATTACTGGGGAAATGGGCCCTGGTTACCGGGGGCTCAAGGGGCATTGGAAGGTCCATAGCCATTGAGCTGGCAAAAGAAGGAGCTAATGTAGTCATAAACTACCACTCCAATGACAGGAAAGCCCAGCAGACGGCAGCCGAGATAAAGGAGCTGAGCCGGCAGTCTTATGCGGTAAAAGCGGATGTAAGCGACCGGGGCCAGGTACAGGATATGGTCAATGAAATCACCAAAAACAATCCCCTTGATATATTGATTAATAATGCAGGCATAGTAGAATTTGAGCCATTCTTGGAAATTACCCCCCAGGGCTGGGATAAGATTTACCGCACCAACCTGTGGGGTGGGTTTAATGCGGGCCAGCTTGTCTCCAGGGAGATGGTAAAAAGGGGCAGGGGCGGAAAGATTGTTTATGTAACATCCATAAACCAGGAGGTGCCCAGTTTAAGCCAGGGTGTATACTGTATTACCAAGGGAGGCTTGAGGATGCTGGCTAAGGTTATGGCTCTTGAGCTCAGTAAGTATAATATAAATGTGAACATTATCGGGTCAGGCGCGGTGCCTACCGATATAAACCAGCAGCAGAGGAAAGATTTTCCCGGAATGGAAGAAAGGTATGAAGACATAACTCCTTTGGGCAGATGGGGAAAACCGGAAGATATCGCCCACACGGCAGTATTTTTGTCCACATCTCCTGATTCTGATTATATAACCGGCAGCACCATATTCGTTGACGGCGGTGTTATGATAAATAATGCATGGTTTATCAATAAGGTTTAGACAGGGAAAGCAAATGGCAAATACAGGCAAGAGCAAAAAGTTTAAATTAAAATCAATAGCAAGACAAAAATTAAGCACGGATGTGGCAAACCAGGTACTGAAGCTCATAAAGGACGGGCACCTGAAGCCCGGAGACAGGGTTCCCACCGAAAAAGAGCTTATACGGGAGCTGGGAGTTAGCAGGACATCGGTCAGGGAAGGGATGCAGAGCTTAAAGCTGATGGGCATAATTGACATTTATCCTGGACAGGGTACCTTTGTCAGCAAAGACAGGACCACTTCCAATTTGTTTATGCATCTTTTGAGCTCCAATGACAAAATAAGGAAAAACATACTTATAGAAATTTTGGAGCTGAGAAAGATTTTGGAAGTGGGAATAGTGGATATTGTTGCCAGGAGGGGAACCGAGGAAGACTTGAAGAAGATCGGCGAATGCATAGAGCAGCACAGATATGACCTTGCCAAAGACATACATCCCTCCCAGGGTGACCTTTCATTCCACCGGATGCTGGCTGCAGCCAGCCATAACCAGATGATAGTGGATTTTTATGACGGCATGTTTGGCTTGATCAAGGGAAGCCTGGTGTTTACGGGAGAAATAAAGGAAAATCGGCAGCTGGGGTTTGATTTTCACCAGAGGATTTATAAGGGATTGCTGAAAAGGGATCCGGAAGAGGCAAAAAAAGCCATGAGCGAACATATTGATTGGATAGAATCCATAATTGAAAAGAAGAAAAACTATGACGATCTTGGTATTGGGGGGTAGCTATCATGGAGGAGCTAACATATGGGGAAGCTTTAAACAGGGCTCTGGCCGAAGAGATGGCCAGGGATGAAAGCATATATATCATTGGTGAAGATATCGGAGAGCACGGCGGAGCCTTCGGGGTGACCATGGGCCTTATAGAGAAGTACGGTAAAAAAAGGGTGGTAGAAACCCCTATTGCCGAAGAGGGTTATATAGGT
>JBNJCW010000080.1:0-7326 GCA_051744345.1 Actinomycetota bacterium | reverse complement strand
TCCAGGAATGTTTTAATGAGGTCAATAGGTAAAGGAAAGATAATTGTAGAGTTTTGCTCTGCAGATATTTCTTTTAGGGTTTGCAAAAATCTAAGCTGCACGGATACTGGATGCTTGCTCAGTATGTTTGCAGCTTCAGACAATCTTTCGGATGCCTGAAATTCACCTTCAGCATTAATTATCTTGGCCCTTCGCTCCCTTTCTGCCTCTGCCTGCCTGGCAAACGCCCTCTGTATGCTCTGGGGAAGCTCAACATCTTTTATTTCTACTGTAGAAACCTTTACCCCCCAGGGATCGGTCTGGTCATCAATTATTTTCTGAAGCTCCTTGTTTAACTTCTCCCTTCTGGAAAGAAGTTCATCCAGGTCCGCCTGGCCGATTATGCTCCTTAAGGTAGTCTGGGCAATCTGGGACGTGGCTACTATATACCGTTCTATTGCCACCACGCTTCTTTCGGGATCCATAACCTTAAAATATACAACCGCGTTAACCTTAACCGGCACATTATCCTTGGTTATTATATCCTGGGGAGGGACATCCATGGTAACAATCCTTAAATCCACCTTTACCATCTTGTCCACCATGGGAATAATAATGAATATTCCAGGGCCTTTTACCCCCCTAACCCTTCCGAACCTGAATATTACTCCTCTTTCATATTCCTTCAGTATCTTGACAGCTGAAGCCAGCAGTATCAAGACAAAGACTGCAATAGCCACTATCAATACCAGGGTTCCAACATACATAGCTTAACCTCCTCGTTTATTTATTTCTTTTACATAAAGGGTAAGGCCATCTGTCTTTTGAATGGCTACCCTCTTATTTTTCCTGATCTTTTTATCATCTGCAGATACTGCCCTCCAAATCTCTCCGTCTATTTTCACCTGGCCCTCTGGATTTAGCACAGAAACGGTTACCGCCTCTCTTCCTATAAGGGAAGAGCTTCCCAGGGAAGGTTTCTTTCTATGTACCAGAAAAACAGCACGTATAACTATAATCAAAAAGCCGGCTATAACGGCACTTGCTCCTATTATAAGGGGTCTGGCTATTTTAAGATAGGGGGCCGGGCTGTCAATAAGCAAAAAAGACCCTATAACCAGGGAAGCTATGCCGCAAACAGAAAGTATGCCCTCCATCCCCATGGCAAAATCCAGAACGAACAGGGCTATGGCCAGGACAATCAGCCCCAGGCCTGCGTAGTTTATGGGCAATACACTGAAAGCATACAGGGCAAGTATAAGGAAAAGTGCCCCCAATGCGCCGGATATCCCCAGCCCCGGCTGGGCAAATTCATAGATTATGCCCATAAGGCCCAGTATGAACAGTATATAAGCTATATTGGGATTGGATATTATCTGCAGAAACCTGTTTATAAAGCTGGGCTCAAGGGTGTCAACCCGGGCATCTTTTGAAAGGATAAGTATCTCTTCTCCGTGTTTTTCTATTGTTTTTTGATCTATGTCTGCCAGAAGCTCATCCAGGTTCTCTGCTGTCAGGTCTATTACTCCCAGCTCCAGGGCTTCTTTGGCGGTTATGGAATCACTCTCCAGTACCGCTTTTTCAGCCCATTCGGCATTTCTTTCCCTGGCCTCAGCAAGGCTTTTTATATAAGCCACTGAATCATTTACAATCTTCTCCATGGAGTCACTGTCCACGCCTTCTGAGCCCAGAGCGACAGGATGGGCAGCTCCTATATGGGTGGAAGGGTGCATAACCGCTATATCGGAGGCATAAGTTATAAATACGCCTGCTGAAGCAGCCCTGGCTCCCTGGGGAGCTACGTATACTACCACCGGTATGCTGGCTGAAAGCATCACCCCTATAATATCCCGCATGGATGTTTCCAGGCCTCCGGGGGTGTCCATCTGGATTATAAGGGCACGGCCGTCCTGTTCCGCCTGGCTCACAGATTTTTCAATATAGCTTACTACTGAAGGCAAAATTATCCCGTCTATACTGCAGAGATAAAAATCAGTAACCGCCTGCTGCCCGGAAACGTAGCCTGGAAAAAGTGCAAAAAGCAGCAAAGCAAGCAGAACTGTAAGCATGGCCAATTTTATTTTAGAATGCATAATAGCTAAAACTTCTTAATAAAATACTATTTTATTCTATCACATTATCTGCAGGGTAGCATTGAGCGGAAAACCATTAAACAGATTTGAAAAATATCTGGAGTAACGGCAGGGCCAAAGAATTAAGCCTGCACAAACAGGCCAGCTGCCTAAAAAGGTTAGCTTATTTTCTAAAAAACCAGAAAGCATGCAAACAGATACAAATTTTGCTTGCTGGTACATTTTCAAGAAAGCCCGATGCTGTTTTTTGCTGCCCTTAAAAAAAATCATTTTACAACCAGACAATATTTATTCATAATAATGGCAATTATTAAAATCTATAAAGAGGCTGTTTATGAACAAATGGGAATGTCTGGTTTGCGGTTATATATATGATCCTGAACAAGGGGATCCAGATAATGATGTAGAACCCGGTACCGCTTTCGAAGACCTGCCGGATGACTGGGTATGTCCAGAATGCGGAGCGGAAAAAGACCAGTTTGAAGAAATAGAATAATTTAGATATTCAACTTGATAGCATCCAGGGGACAGCTGTTGGAGCATAAGCCGCAGAGTATGCATTTTTCCTTGTCAAATTCAAGCTTGCGGGTATCTTTTTCCAGGGTAAGCGCCTGGGTAATGCATAATGAAGTACACAGGCCGCAGGAAACACACAGGTCTTTATCCAGTATTATATCCTTGGCTGCCTCCTGGATGGTAACCCCGGATTCCTTAAGGTATTTTATTCCTTCTTCTACCCTGTCTTTTTGGCCGCTTATTTCAATCAGTATTTTGCCCTGCATATTAGGGGTTATCTCTGCCCTTAATATGTTGAAGGAAAGGTCATAATCCTTTACCAGTCTGTAGGTGATAGGCTGGGTGACTATGTCTTCTGAAAAGGTTAAAACCAGTTTTCTTTTTCCCATCAGAGTTCCTCCTGGCTTAATATCTCAAGGCTTTTTAGCTTCTCGTCTGTGGGAAGCGGACTTACCGGCTGGGTTAGGAAAAACTTTTTGTTTTCTATCATCTCTTTTAGGTTCCGGGCTATTTCTTTTGCCTTTGAGTAGCTGGATATGGGTCCTGTCTGAACCTTTTTTCCATTTATGGTTATCTGGCCGCTTTTGAGCTGCTTATAATTCACCTTACCGTAGGAGGGCCTGTTCCTTCTCTGTACCGAGTAGTCATAAACTTCTGTGTATATGTCTTCATCCTTTATTTTTAAAAACTGGACCATCTCTTCGTCAATAACCGGAATGGGAATGCCTATCCCCATAAACAGGGTTACCCCGTAACCCGGAAATTTGGCTGCCCTGAGATAAGCAAGGCCCATTTTTTTAATATCTCCTGTAACTGCCAGGGTTCCTCCCGGGCCTACAGTGGTGCCGTTGGCAAGCCTTTGCTTATTTGGATTATGCTGGGTGCCGTGCCAGGCTACAAACCCCGTTGCTCCCCCGATAAATATTCTGGTTCCTATCCCTATGGTCCGGTAGTACGGATCATTTAGCAGAGGGTTCAGCTGTCCTGCGCTGCTGTAGGTGGCACTGCCGAAATGGGGCAGCAGTTTTCCCATATATGTGTAGATTGTCCTGTTTGAAGAATTTGTGGCCACATCATAATTCTGGTATACATTCCTGGGGTTATAAAGATATGCCTGGTTTAGGGAATCCAGAGTGACATAGGTTTCAATACTTTTCCTTGGATAACAGTCAGTCCCATAAGCTGTTGCCCTCAGTTTTACCGGCTTGCCGCTGATAAGGTCTTCGATAACATGGGCCCCGCCATAGTTTGCCCCTTCTGATTCCGATAGCTCTGTGGCTCCGAGATAGACATCCACTGCAGCCAGCCCTGCATAGGCGGGGACATCATTGAGCCATACCCGGGTCATTTTTATGGGGGGATCAGCATGGCCGAAGTTTAGGAAAGCGCCGGAAGAGCACATGGGGCCAAAGGTAGCGGTAGTCACTATATCTATATCTTTTGCTGTTTTCTTTATGCCGTGTTCTTGAACATAATCAATGATTTCTTCCGCATCAAGCACCACCACATTTCCCTGTTTGATTTTTTGGTTTATCTGTTCGACTGTTTTGGCCATTATGCATTCCATCCTTAGTATAATGTTTAATGATACTCAAATATTACTGTTTTGCAAATAGGGAATTATACCCATAGAAAAATAATAAAATAATTAATATTTAATATAATTATTAAAATATATAAATTTAGTATACAATATAATATAGTTGTATAATAGATAAGTTGTATGACAGATAATTAGCACGATGAAAAAAGTTGTATTTTTTAATGCCAAGGGCGGTACGGGAAAGACCACCCTTTGCTATAACTACGGATGGTATCTTGCGGAAAAGAAAAACAAAAGGGTGCTGATGCTGGATTTTGATCCGCAGATAAATCTGGTAGAATCCTTTGACCGGGGAGTGGCAAACAAGTATGGAAATAACCTGGACACCCTTATTAAAAACTATATTGACGGCATGCAGATTAAGTTTTCAAGTTATATCACTAAAATAAATAAAAACCTGGATATCCTTCCTACTTCAAACAACATATCACTGATGGAGGAGTACCTTACCAACCATATAATTGCCAGAACTTTTTCTGAAAAGGTAATGTATAAGGCAAAATACCGCAACCAGATAATCAAAAAAGTGCTGGAAGAAAAAATTGATGAGGACAGTTATGATTATGTGATTATAGATTCACAGCCTAATTTTTCCCTGCTTTCAACCAGTTCCATCATATATGCCAGGAATATATTTGTGGTGGTTAAGCCAGAGCTCTTTTCATTTCTGGATATTAAGTATCTGATGAAGATAATAAGCAAACTGGAAAAGGATTTCTATGTAAAAATAAAGATTGTTGGGGTCATAATTAATGCCTTTGAAAAAAGAAAAAAAGATTCAGAGTACCTGGCAAAAGAGCTGGTTAAAAGGTACGGAGACCGGATAAGGGTATATAACCAAAGGATAAGGTACCTTTCCCATTACCAGAAATCCATTGCTACCCAGAGGAAGCCAATTTTTAAAGCTTACCCGGATTCAGAAGCGGCTAAAGATATGCTGGATTTGTTTGAAGAGATTATGAACAGGGAAGACGAATTTTATTTCAGGTAGAAAGTATTGATTTTAGTTGTGATAATTATAAAAAATAATTAATATATTATTATATCATTACATTTATTAAGAAAATAATAGAGGGAGGAGACGCATGGCTTTTATGGACAAAGAAGATGTAGGGGCAAATGACTATCCGGATGCTGGACAGTCACGAACGCTTCTGACCATTTCCGGCGATACGGCCAAAGTAGAAGGTAAGTTTACCGTATCTGAATCTATCGAAATAGACTGTGAGGTTAGCGGTGAACTGGAAGTTGACGGAGAGATAATCATCCAGAAGAGCGGCCATGTTAATGCGGACGTAAAAACAATCAATGCTCAGGTGATAGGCAAGTATGAAGGCAATATGGAAGCCAGCGGTAATGTTGAAATTAAAGAAACCGGAGAAATTAGTGGAAATGTGAAGACAGATTCCCTTATAATCAACAAGGGAGGAATATTCAGCGGTAATGTAACCAGGATCCACAGCGTTGAAGAATCCAGCCAGACCGAGCAGGAAGAAGAAATTGAAGAGGAGAGCCAGCCCGAAGAAGAAGAGGTGAATCTGGAAAACACCGAAAGTGAGGACCAGGAGCTGGAAATCTAGCTTGCGGAGGTAAGAATCTGTGGCTCTTAGGCCAAGGCTTAAAAATGCATTAGTGCTGAGCATAGTATCTACCATATTCCTGATTCCTGTACTGGTGTTTGCCATGTACCTGTTTGATTTAGTCAGCTGGTGGATGCTGCTGGTTGCTGTTGCAACCTACTTTGTAATCATATTTTTGGTATTCCTTTACTACAGCAGGTTTGGGAAAAAATAAAGATGGTAAAGCCCGGAATCAATATAGAGCCGCTAACTGATAATAAATTTGAATACAGAAAAAAGATAGGCAGCAATACGGCATATAAATGGCATATTGTTTTCAGGCACAGCGATCTTTATGTGGCCAGCAATAAAAATATTATTGATTCCCTGGTAAAATACCTGACTGAATTTTACCAGGCTATTGAAGAAGTTATAGCCGCCAATCCTTCCTTCCGTAAATCCATTTGTCCGGTGAAACAAAATCCGTCTTATCCCTCCATAATAAATGAGATGATTAAAAAATCAGCCATATTCGGTGTCGGTCCCATGGCTTCAGTTGCTGGTGCGGTCTGTGATTTTGCGGGAAGAAAACTTATCAGCCAGTGCAGCACTATAATAATTGAAAATGGAGGGGATATTTTTATCAAATCAGACCATGATATTGTAGCTGGAATCTATGCCGAAGGCAGAGGGATATCCGATAAGCTTAAATTAAAGATTGACCACAGGGATACTCCCTGCGGCCTCTGTTCTTCTTCAGGGGTTTTGGGGCATTCGCTGAGCCTGGGAAAAAGTGACCTGGCGTCGGTTATGGCTACCACCGCTATTGCTGCTGATGCGGCTGCTACTTCCATGGCCAACAGGATATCAGCAGCAGGGGACATACAGGCTGCCATAGATGAGTTTAGAAAGAAACCCGGCATCAGGGGCCTTCTGGCCATAAAGGATAAAAAGATTGGGCTGTGGGGCCGGATGGAGCTGGCCGGCTAGGCTGCCAAATTTATTGTTCTCTTTCTGAGCGGCCAAAGGGCGGCTTCTCCTGCTCTTTCCCTGGGCTTTCTTGGGGAGACTGCACCTCTTCGTTAATCTTAAAGATGTCCTGGTTGTCAGATATTATGCTCTCACCCTTGAATACTCCGCCTTTGGATACTGTAAGCAGGGCATCTTTCTGGGTTAGGTTTCCCATAAATTTGCCTGTAGGGGTTACTTCTACTTCTCCCGAGGCAATCATTTTGCCCTTGAAGCTGCCGGCTATGATTGCATTATTGGTCTTTACATCTGCTTCTACCTCTCCTTCTTTACCTATAACCAGCTCCTTATGTGAAATTATTTCTCCCTTAACGCTTCCATCTATTCTGGTTGAACCAGGAGAGATAATCTTTCCTTCCACCTTTACCCCTTCAGCGATAACAGTTACCGTTTTGCTTCCCCTGATATTTTCTTTTTTTGAGAAAACAGACATGGTCTTTCCTTTAAGTTTGATTTTAATTTTAAAGAAATATTATAACATCTTTTCCAAAATATTGTTGGAGCCTTAATCTTTAATTTTTTACTTAAAAATTATAAAATACCATAA
>JBNJCW010000079.1:0-7721 GCA_051744345.1 Actinomycetota bacterium | reverse complement strand
TTGAATACCAGGCTATATATAATATTTCAAAAACACAGTTGGATAATGATATCAAGGATGCTGAAAAATTTGTTAAGATAATTGAAAAGTATTTAAAGGGTAAAGATCCACAATTAAGTTTTGATCTGTAATTAGTTTGAATGACCCTTCTTAATTTATTCAGTAAATTGCAATTTAGCGATTGAAATTGTATCTTTAATAATTTGGTTCCAATTTTCGGAACAATGGCCCAACAATTCCTTAGATTTACAATTTAAAGATTAAATCCTACATTAATACCGATTGATCCTGTGCACTAAAGTAATATTATATCGGTCCAATAAATCTAATTACAAAATGCTTATCAATTTTGTAGAATTGGTTCAGAATAGTAAAAAAATTTAAGATAAATTTAAGATTAAAGGAATCAGTCTAAGGGTATTAACCGTAAACACAGGAATACCGTGGCCACTTGACTGGATTAGTTCCAGCCAAGTGGCCACAAGCTATTTAAGCATTTGGGTCCGGTATAAAATATTTTTGAAATTAAGCCTAATTCATTTAGAAATAAAAACTTCATCTTGGAATTATAAATCTGGTTCTATCTTTGTCTTCAGTTTCCAGCTATGGAGCTTACTTGTTTTAAAAATAGTATCAATAGATAAAGTCTGTCAGATGTATGTATCAAACACGCGAACCTGTGCCCAGTTATCTTTATTGCGGTCTACAAATATATTATGTTTTTCTGCATCCTGATACTGGTCATGGTAAAATTTGCTGACAAAGACAACATGAAGCCCTACATGAAAATCTGTTACGTTAACATCTCGGTTATGTCCCGGTACCAAACTCCCGGCAGCAAAGTAAATAATACCAGGGATATCTTTTAGATATGAGTAGCAATCTTCTATTAAGGTTTCAACAGCTTTACCGGATGAATTTTTTAGAGTAAAGAATACATTATGAGCTAAATTCTGATCTTTCATTGTGTCTCCTTTGTAAAAGTATACCTTTATAATTTTGAGTCTAACTATCCATGTCACAAACAGGGATTTTTTACAAGCATTATAACATATTGGTCTTTAGTCCTATATATATTTACAGAAATTAGAAGAAAGTAATTTTACCTGTAAAAAGGATTTTCTATGCATGTTAACGGTTAATAGATTGATTTGAAATTTTGCAACCCCGGGCAGCCATACAGCATTATTTAAACCGATCAATCTGATATCCTTTCTAAAATTACTGCTTTATTTCGAAATCTTATTAATGCCGTAGACAGAATTATCAATGAACTTTTCTGCTATTTTTATCCATTTTTATGATATGCGGATTATTCCCCAGCTCTAGTAAGGGCCGGTATTGCCAATCTCTTTTGCTATGGCTGCGCCGGCATCAGTGGTGGCTCTATGGATAGCCTGAAAGGCATAATTTGCAGCATCAATAGAATGAATTGGGCCATGTGCGGTTGCCGCTGCTTGACCTGCAGCACGGGCAGCATTATCTTCTCCTGTTTTACGTGCTGCACAGCATGAGATGCAAGCGCAGCCTTGCGCATATCAGCCATTTTAAGCACTCCTTGTATTTATCCATGCCCGAAGTGCTTAGATGGCTTTTCTGGGGCAATGGTCTTCTGAATAATTTTTTTCGAAATATGGCATAACACGCTCGACGCAGTCAATTGCATAGATGGCTAATGTTTTATGGTCAGTTTTTCTAATGAGTTCTAGGGTGGACTTGTCTTTGTAAGTAACTGAAAATTTGGATTTTCCTTTCATATTACCGCCTCTTATTATTCTATATCACTATCGATGATCCTTTAATATAAATTAATAGATTAATGCAGGTAAACTGAGGAGTTTTTATATTGTTATAAAAGTTAATAATTCTTAAAAAAATTAGAAATAACTGGGAGATCTAATAAGCATATGCATTTACAACATATTGCTGGACCATCCTATGGGTATTAAAAAACGAAGCATTTATTGAAATTGCATAACGCATAATCTCTATCCAGCTTTCCCTGTCATTATAGAATTTTGGCAATATAGTATCTTCCAGTTTGGAATACAATAAAGAAGCGTCTTTTAGATCGCTGCTTTCGGTATGGCTGTTTGAACCTATAGACCATCCTGTTACATCCTCTATGCAGCCCTCAATCCACCAGCCATCCAGGATGCTGAAGCTCGGTACTCCATTGTGTGCAGCTTTCATCCCGGAAGTGCCTGAGGCCTCATTGGGTTTCTGGGGGGTGTTAAGCCATAGGTCTACTCCCGATATTATCTTTTTAGCCAGCGCTATGTCGTAATTTTTAAGGTAGACTATTTTAACTGCATCCCCTAATTCTTGTGAAGCCTGTATTATTTTTTTTATCAATTTTTTACCCTGGTCATCTTTCGGATGGGCTTTTCCTGAAAATATAAATTGGATTTTACCGTTAGCCTTAGCTATATTGAGCAGCCTGCCAATATCCCTAAAAACCAAATCCGGCCTTTTATAGGAAGTAGATCTTCGTGCAAACCCAACAGTTAGGGTACTAGCAGATAGCCTGTTTTCGGTAGTGCTGTTGATATGGTTGATAAGATTTATTTTTTCCACCATATGGGAATCCCAGATCTCGGCTCTGGGGATACTGATGGCATACCTGAAACTGAAAGGATCTTCTGCCCAGCCGGGAATGTACCTATCGTAAAGTTTTTTGAAACTGTCACTTACCCAGGTAGCAGAATGAACCCCGTTTGTAATAGAATCTACCGGGTAATTCGGAAACATCCCTCTGGATATTTTTCCGTGCTCTTTTGCCACACCATTTACATAATGGCTCAAGTTCATGGCTAAAAGCGTCATATTAAGTTTGTCATGTCCGCCTATTTTCTTTAGCAATTTATGGGATATGCCAGGGTTAAGAATTTTGCCCACCAGTTCATAAGAAAATTGGTCGTGGCCTGCAGGCACTGGTGTATGGGTGGTAAAGATGCAACTGCTCTGTACTTTGTTAATATGGGCTTTAAAGTCTTCTTCTGATTGCAAATCTCGGTCTCCGATAGATTTATTTAAAAGCTCAAGGGCGAGCAGGCTGGAATGGCCTTCGTTCATATGGTATTTTCTGATATTCTTATAGCCCCTAAAATCAAGCATTCTCACCCCGCCTATACCCAGTATTGCCTCCTGGGAAAGCCTGTAAGCGTCATCACCGCCGTATAGGGTATGTGTGAGCATACGGTCATCTTCATGGTTACCATCAATATCGGAGTCCAGGAAAATAACAGGTATATAGTAACCCCTGTTTCCCTTGTAAAGGTATTTCCATGCCTGTATCGAAACATTTCTGTTATTAAGCCTTAAGGATATTTTTCCTTCCAAGGGAGTCAAGCATTCTTTTGGTTCCCACCTGTAAGGAAGTTCTTCCTGATCTCCATCCCTGTTCAGCTTCTGGTAAAAGTATCCCTTCCTGTACAGTAAGGTAACAGCAACCATGGGGACTTTTAGGTCGGCACAAGATTTGATTGTGTCTCCTGCCAGGATGCCCAGTCCTCCGCTGTAGGTTGGTATATCCGGATGGATTCCTATTTCCATGGAGAAATAGGCAATATACCTTTCTTCTCTTTTAAGTTTCTCATTATCAGACATTTTATAGGGTCCTTCTAGAGGAAAATTTTTCCCTTATACCTTTCCTGATACAAACTAACATAATAACAGAAAGCAATAAAAGAATATACTAATAAAAGGAATCTCTTTTAAAAAAACCTACAATGTTGGCCATATACCTTCAAAAACAGGCATTAGCGAAAAACCCTAATGCAAATTATAAAATATAGCTTCAGCAGATTTTTTGGAGACTAACAGAAAAGAATAAACAGCATTATTATATTGAAAAGCAGAGTTATTCTATATGCTGCCGCTTCCAAGGCTCTGGTCAAGCCTTTGCTTCATCTGGTCTATAAGGTTCCTTGAGGATGGATCTACATCGTTTAGGATTGCCAGGTAAATGGAAATCCAGTCAGCAAGGTGCACCCCGTAAAAAGATTTGGATGCTTTGCTGTTTCCCTTAAGGGTTATCTCTTCAAAGTTCAGTCTTTTTTCAAAAAGCATCCCTTTAAGTATTTCCATCCTCCTCCTTATTTCTTTCCTTTCTTCCTGGTCGGATATAAACAGTATGAAGAACCTGTTTCTCAGGTCGCTTTTCATTTCCCAGGCTGCTATCTCATCATGGTCAAGTTCGGGTATAGAATAAAAATGGGCAAAATTTTTACTGTTTACGCATAGCTGGCTTTTTAACCTGCAGCATATAGTTTCGGTTACCATGGTTCCCCCATATATAATGGGTATATGCTGGTGAAGGTTTAAGGCGATTCTTTTGGCCAGGTTCTTATAGACCTTTACGTCGGGGCTGAATTCCCTGATGCTTTCAAAAAGGGTATTCTCTACTTCATTCCAGTCAATACCCAGCATACAGGCTTCCTTTTCTATACATATGTCTATAGCATTGGTCCTGTTTAGGACATTAACCAGCAGGGCATACAGGTAGCCGATCGCCATCCTGGATTTTACTTTGGTCTGGTATTCTATTAGAAGCATATCCTTGTTTTTTTCAGCCATGGCCTTAAGCTTTCCTCCGGCGGTTATGGCAGCTACATTAATTCCCCTGGAAAGTACTTCTTCTACTGATTCCAGTACCTCGAGAGTCATGCCGCTGTGAGAGAGGGCTACTACCAGCGTATCCTGGTTTACCCATGAAGGCACTGTATTCTTGGAGCTGAATACTATAGGTAGGTTGATGCGGTTTATATCAATAGCATGGAGCAGCCTGTAGGTAACAAATTCAGAGTTACCAATACCTATAATCAGTGCATCCTTATAGTCCTGCTTCAGGTTAAAATCAATATCTTTAATTGAGGCTTCGGCAAGCTTGAATTGTTTGGGGAAATTAAACAGGACATTGAGCATCTGGCCGGGGTCTCGGTCGTAAATATATTTTTCATTATCGAGTCGTTCCAATATTTTCCCTTTTAGGTTAAGGGTGGTAATAACTTCTTTTTATTTGTGAGTAAATATTATAATATTTAAAATAATAAAACAATTAATACTGTCAACTGATGATATTAAGGGAACTTGAAGACAGGCTGGATAAGCTATTTTTAAAATCCCGGGCCATGTCCTGGGATAATGCAGGTCTACAGCTGGGCCGCCTGGAGAGGGACATAAAAAAAATACATATAACCCTTGATATAAGCGGCGATGTTGTGGATAAAGCTATAGCTGATGGAACTGACCTGATCATTTCCCACCACCCCCTCATATTCAATCTTTTAAAAAAAATAACTTCCGGAAACTGGAAAGAAAAATTGGTATTAAGCCTTGCTGAAAACAATATTGCGGTATACGCAGCCCATACCAACTATGATATTTGCCCGGAAGGCTTAGGTGATTTTTTTATCCGCACATTAGGGCTGAAAAGTGTTTCTTTCATCCAGCCGTATTCAGAGCAGTGGTATAAGTTCGTTATTTTTGTGCCTCCTGAGGCAGAAGAGAAGGTGCGCCATGCTATATGCAGCAGGGGAGGGGGGAAGTGGAAGAATTATTCATGCTGCACGTTTAACACCCAAGGGGTAGGGACTTTTTTCCCAGAGAAAGGCTCTGCACCCTATAGCGGGGAAGTTGGCAAACTGTCTTTTGCCAAAGAGGTAAGGATTGAATGCATAGTAAGCCAAAGCATCCTGGATGAGGTGGTAAATGAGGCAAGAAGGATACATCCATACCAGGAAGCAGCCTATGATGTCTACCGGCTTGAGAACAGGTTTGAAGAGGGGGGCATAGGGGTTACCGGCAGCCTCCAGGAGCCGGCAGGCCTGGAGGAATTTCTGAAGATTGCAAAGGATTCTGCTGGTTTGCCCGGTCTCAGGTGGTCTGGAGCTATAGGTGAAGGTAAAGGGATTGAAAAAATTGCTGTTGTCTGGGGCAGCGCCAACTCATTAAATGAAGAACTGGCCGGCCTGGACTGCGATTTGGTTATGGTGGGAGAGATAAATTACCATAATGCCCAGGATTTGACCGAGCAGGGAAAAATACTGGTGGAAATAGGCCATGGCCTGAGTGAGAGATGGGCAATAGAGGGAATACATGACAGGTTAAAAGCATATCTCAAAAAAGAGGGTATAAAGATAAGCCTAACTAAAAACAATAACGGATATAGTTTATGGAGGTATTATATTGGCTGAAAAATTCGATATATTGAACCTGCTAAGGCTTCAGATAATTGAAAACATGATTACAAGCAGGATGCATGAGCGTGAATCACTGTTAAAAAATGAAGAATTAATTAAGTTGAAAAAAGAATACAACCAGTCCAGTGAGGAACTTGAGAGGCTGGAGAAAGATTACAGCAATCTTGAATCCAGCAGAAAGAAGATAGAAGATAAGGTACAGCTTAACCGGGAGAAAATAAAGGCAAACCAGGAGAAGCTTTTTTCTGGGACCATTGGCAGCAGCAAGGAGCTGGTAAACTTCCAGGAAGAGATAAAGCTTTTAGAATCCCAGAACAGCAAAATGGAAGATGAAGAGATTGAGCTGATGATGCAAACTGAAGAGATGGATGAGGACCTAAAGAGGGCCAGAAAACAAACTGGAGAGCTTGAAGAGAAAGTAAACAAGATAAAGGATGACATTTCTAAGAAGGCAAAGGAAATTGAAGCCGAGCTTGAAGTATTGAAGAAAAGAAGAAAGGATATAGCGTCCACCATCCCTTCCGAGCAACTGGAAAGGTATGATAAGGTTAAACAGAGAAAAGGCGGTATAGCGGTTACGGTTATAAAGGATAATTTCTGCAGCGGCTGCAATATGGAGATACCTACGGTTGATGCTGAGAAAATAAAGGACCCGGGCCAGGTTTACAGGTGCCCGCTTTGCGGAAGATTATCCATTCTTTATACCGAAGATGTAGGTAAAATTAAGCAGGAAATGGAAAGTTAGATGGATTACCTTAAAATATTCTTTGATGGAGGTTCAAGAGGCAATCCCGGCCCTTCGGCCATAGGTGCCGTGGTTTATGATGATAAGGGCAAAAAGATTGAAGAGGTCAGCGAATGTATCGGGAACCAGACCAATAATGTTGCCGAGTACAGGGCGCTTGCCAGGGCGCTTGAGGTTGCCCAAAAGTATGATTTGGAGAGCATAATACTGGTAACTGACAGCAAACTTGTGCATAACCAGCTGAAAAAAACATGGAAGCTGAAGAACCAGAACCTTCGTAAAATTTATTTAGAGATTATAAGCAAGCTAAAGCAGTATTCTGCAGTGGATCTTCGCCTGGTCCCCAGGGAAGAGAATAGCGAGGCTGATGCACTGGTAAATAAGGCTCTGGATGGGCTTTGCCCAGAAGGAGAGCCTGAGATTAGCTTTGGGCAGGTAAAAGAGCAGCCCCCTTGATTTTATTTTTCATTAGGTTATCATTTCATACTGGAGTTAGCTGAGTGGTCGCGTAATGCAAATTGCGAGGAAAGTCCGAGCTCCATAGGGCAGGATGCTGGGTAATGCCCAGTGGGTTTGGGTAAAAATCCAAATCTAACGCTAGTGCCACAGAGACTATACCGCCAGGTTTTCCTGGTAAGGGTGAAAAGGCGAGGTAAGAGCTCACCAGTAACCTGGTGACAGGTTAGCTTGGTAAACCGCATCCGGAGCAAGGCCAAATAGGGGAGGTAAAGTGGCCCGCTTTCTCCCGGGTAAGGCCGCTAGAGGCAGATAGT
>JBNJCW010000078.1:0-7757 GCA_051744345.1 Actinomycetota bacterium | reverse complement strand
GCCCCCATAGCCATGGAAGAGGGCTTAAGGTTTGCCATACGTGAAGGCGGAAGGACCATAGGGGCAGGAAGCATTAGCAAGATTATAGAGTAAAGAAACAGGAGGATTTTGGTGGCTGTGGCTAAATTGGGTCAGAAAATTAGAATAAAGTTAAAGGCTTATGACCATGAAATAATAGACAGGTCTGCAAGGAAAATTGTGGAAACTGCCGAAAGTTCTGGTGCGAAAGTCTCGGGGCCGATTCCCTTGCCTACAAGGAGAAACCTTTATTGTGTTATAAGGTCTCCTCACGTTGACAAGGATTCAAGGGAACACTTTGAGATAAGGGTGCATAAGAGATTAATTGACATATTGGATCCAACCCCCAAGACTGTGGACCTGCTGATGAGGCTGAGCCTGCCCGCAGGTGTGGATATAGAGATAAAGTCTTAAACGGGGTTGCAATCTGAAATTAATTAATTATAATTACTACTTTTTGTAAAGTTTGAAAGTGGTGCAAAGATGGTAGACGCTATATATGGAGAAAAAATTGGCACAACCCAGGTGTTCAGGGATAACGGTAATGCTGTATATGTTACAGCTATAAAAGCTGAACCCTGCATTGTGCTTCAGGTAAAGAACAGCAAACAGGAAGGTTATGATGCCTTGAAAGTAGGTTTTGGGAATACAGGCAAGAAAAAGGTAAGCAAACCTAAAAAAGGTGAATTTGACAAGGTAAAAGCTGAACCAAAGAAGAACCTGGGTGAAATAAGGCTTAAAGAGGCCGCCGAAGGCATAAAACCCGGTGACAGTATTGCATTAAACATTTTTAAGGCCGGGGATAAAGTAAAGGTAAGCGGAATTTCCAAGGGAAAGGGATTTTCCGGAGTTATAAAAAGGCATAACTTCCACCGGGGAAGAATGTCGCATGGTTCTCATGCGCACAGGATACCCGGCGCGGTGGGTATGTGCGCTACCCCAGCCAGGATTCTTAAGGGAAAGAAAATGCCCGGCAGGATGGGAAATGAAAGGGTAACCATCAAGGGCTCTGAAGTGGTAGATGTTTTGGAGGACCAGAACCTTATCCTGATAAAGGGAAGTGTTCCGGGAAATAAGGGAAATATTGTTTACCTGGAAAAATTAAATTAATGGGAGAAAACAATGGCTAGCTTGAACATAGTGGATATAGAAGGAAAAGAAATAGAAAAAATAAATGTTGATAACCAGCTCATAAACCAAAAGGTAAATAATGAGATCCTTTACCAGGAGGTCAGGAGGTATCTTGCTTCCCAGAGGGCAGGCACCCATAACACCAAGACCCGAAGTGAAGTAAGGGGCGGGGGAAGAAAGCCCTGGAGGCAGAAAGGTACCGGAAATGCAAGGGCTGGAACAAACAGGTCTCCCATATGGAAGGGCGGAGGCATTGTTTTTGGGCCCAAGCCCAGGGATTATTCTTTCAAGCTGAACAAGAAGGTGGTAAAAAAATCCAAGCTGATAGCTTTATCGGATAAATATAATCAGGACAGGATAAAGGTTTTAAATGAGCTGAAGTTTGACAGCCCCTCCACCAGCCAGGCAGCGGGTATATTGAAAAAGCTTAAGCTGGAAGAAGGCAGAGTGCTTGTAGTTGTGGACGGCACAGAGAGCAATGCCGCCAAATCATTCAGGAATATAAGCAATGTGGAGATAGCAAGCGCGGGGACATTAAATACATATATGATGCTGCTTGCTGATTATATTGTTTTTTCCAAGGAATCATTAACAGAACTGATGGAGAGGTTGACCAATGCAAGATCATAGGGATATAATACTTGCCCCTGTGGTTTCGGAAAAGAGTTACGGGGGAGTGCAGGAGAACCGGTATTCTTTTTTTGTGGACCTGAGGGCCACCAAACCGGAAATAAAAAGGGCTATTGAGGAAGTTTTTAAGGTGAAGGTTTTAAAGATAAGCACCGTTAATTTGAAGTCAAAGCCGAAAAGATTGGGAAGGTCTGTGGGCAGGAGCTCAAGGAAAAAGAAGGCGGTAGTTACGCTGAGGGAAAAAGACAAGATTGATTTTTTTGAATCAGTTTAAATAGTTTTTGGAGGTAAAAAAGTGGCATTAAAAAAATATAAGCCAACATCACCAGGCAGAAGGTTTGCGACGGTGTCAGACCATTCCAGCCTGGCCAGCAAGAAGCCGGAGAAAGCCCTGACCAGGTCTATGTCTAAGAAGGCAGGCAGGAATAATAATGGCAGGATTACCAGAAGACACAGCGGCGGCGGCCACAAAAGGCTATACAGGATAATAGATTTTAAGAGGAATAAGGATAATGTGCCTGCCAGGGTCGAAGCTTTAGAGTATGATCCCAACCGGAGCGCAAGGATTGCCCTGTTAAGTTATGCGGACGGAGAGAAAAGATATATAATTGCTCCCCGCAAACTGATGGTGGGAGACTGGGTAATGTCTGGAGAGGACTCAGACATAAAACCGGGGAATTGCCTTCCGCTTAAAAATATTCCGGTTGGTACAATTGTACATAATATTGAGCTAAAGCCCGGCAAAGGGGCTGAAATTGCAAGGTCAGCCGGGGGTTCTGCCCAGCTGCTTGCCAAGGAGGAGGGTTATGCTAATATTAAGCTCCCCTCTAGTGAAGTTAGGCTGGTTAACCTCAAGTGCAGGGCCACCATAGGCCAGATTGGGAATATAGACCATGAGATCTTGAGCCTGGGGAAAGCGGGAAGGAAAAGATGGCTGGGGGTAAGGCCCTCGGTAAGGGGTACAGCCATGAATCCTGTGGACCATCCGCACGGCGGCGGCGAAGGCAAGAACAAGAGTGCAGGCAGGGATCCCGTAAGCCCATGGGGCCAGCCGTCCCTTGGGTACAGGACCCGTAAAAAGAATAAGCCTAGCGATAAATATATTGTAAAAAGAAGGAAATAGTTTGTAGCTTAAGGAGGAATTGTATGTCCAGGTCTTTAAAAAAAGGCCCTTATGTAGATCTTAAACTATTAGGGAAAATTGAAGAGCTTAACCAGAAAGGCGAAAAGAAGATCATTAAAACTTGGTCCAGAAGATCTACTATTTTTCCGGAGATGGTAGGGCACACTATTGCTGTGCATGACGGCAAGAGGCATATACCTGTTTTTGTGTCTGAGGCTATGGTAGGCCATAAGCTCGGGGAGTTTGCTCCCACCAGGTCAATAAGGCCGCATGTTTTTAAGGGAAAAAGTGAAAAAGTTGCTTCTGTTAAAAAGGAATAGCAATAAAAGGCGTCGATTGGAGGGCAAGAAGCTTTGGAAGCTAAAGCAGTAGAGAAATTCGTGAGGATATCACCCAGAAAGGTAAAACTGGTGATTGATTTAGTCAGAGATAAAAAAGTAGAAGATGCAGTAAATATTTTATCTTTTACTCCCAAAAAGGCTGCAGAGATGGTAAAGAAGGCAATAAACAGCGCAGCAGCAAACGCTGTTGAAAACCACGGGATGGGAGAAGATGAATTGTTTATTTCAAAGATTTATGTAAATGAGGGGCCAATCCTGAAGAGATTCAGGCCAAGAGCCCGGGGTAGAGCTACCAGGATAAGAAAGAGAACCTCTCACATTACTGTATTTGTATCCGATGGAAAAAAAGAGGAGGTAGAGACTAATGGGACAAAAGATTAATCCCAATGGCCTAAGGTTAGGTATAAACAAGGACTGGAAGTCCAGGTGGTTTGCTACCAAGGACTATCCCCAGCTCCTCAATGAAGATATAAAAATAAGGAAAATTATAAATGACCAGCTGGAAAATGCAGGTATTTCTGCTATTGAGATAGAGAGGACTACCGAGGATGTAAAGATTGATGTGCATACCTCTAAGCCAGGAATAGTTATAGGGCGTAAAGGAAATACCATAAATGATATAAGGGCCCTGCTGGAAAAAGAGATAAATAAGAATATCCAGCTTAATATAATTGAGATAAAAAAACCTGAACTTATTGCCAAACTGGTGGCGGAAGGCATAGCCGGCCAGCTGCTGGGAAGGGTAAGCTTCAGGAGGGCGATGAAAAAAGCGGTATCTCTGGCCATGAAAGCAGGGGCCAAGGGAATAAGGGTACAGTGCTCAGGCCGGCTCGGCGGAGCTGAAATGGCCAGGACTGAGTGGTACCGTGAAGGAAGAGTGCCTCTTCATACCTTAAGGGCTGATATAGATTACGGTTTTGCTGAGGCCAATACCACCTTCGGCAAGATAGGAGTAAAAACCTGGATTTACCTTGGGGACAGGATTCTGGACAAGGAAGAAATTGAAGAAGAGAAGAAAAAAATTAAGGAATCCGCTGAAGAGGCCAAAGAAGGGAAAAAAGTTTCAAGTTAGGAGAATAAAATGTCACCAATGTTGATGCCCAAAAGGGTAAAACACCGAAAGGTGCAGAGAGGCAGAATGAAAGGTATTGCCAAGGGAGGATTGAAGCTTTCCTTTGGGGAATACGGACTGCAGGCGCTTGAGCCTGGCTGGATTACCTCTAAGCAAATAGAGGCAGCAAGGGTTGCGCTTACCAGGTTTATAAAAAGGGGCGGAAAGGTATGGATTAATATTTTCCCCCATAAGCCGGTTACCAAACAGCCGGCTGAGACCAGGATGGGCGGCGGCAAAGGCATCCCCGAGCAGTGGGTTGCTGTAGTAAAACCGGGAAAGATAATGTTCGAACTTTCTGGCGTAAGTGAAGAGATAGCAAGGGAAGCTATACGCAGGGCTTCCAATAAATTGCCAATAGACGCAAAGTTTATAAAGGAATAGCTTTATTGGGTGAGATATGAAAACTAATGAATTAAGGGAACAGACAAAAGAAGAGCTTGTAAAGAGGAGAGCTGAGCTTAAAAAAAATATTTTTAACCTGAAGTTCCAGAAGGCAACCGGGCAGCTGGAGAATCCAATGAGGGTTAAGAATTTGAAGAGGGAAGTTGCGGCTATAAATACCCTGATAAGGGAAAAGGAATTGGGAATTAGCAACAAAAGCAGCAAATAAGGGGGATATTGTTGGAAAGAGGAAAAAGAAAGGAAAGGGTAGGCACTGTAGTCAGTGATAAGATGCAGAAAACCGCGGTGGTTGAGGTTGCATCTCATTACAAGCACCCTTTGTATAAGAAAATTTTGAAAAAGTTTAAAAATTTTAAGGTGGACGATCCTGATAACTCCTGCAGGGTTGGAGATGTGGTAAGGATTGCTGAGACTAGGCCGCTTAGCAAAACCAAGAGATGGCGTTTGTTGGAGATAATCAGGAAAGCTGAGTAGGGAAGGGTAGTATAATGATTCAAGCAGAAAGCATGGTAAAAGTGGCTGATAATACAGGAGCCAGGCAGATATTATGCCTGAAGGTGCTTGGCGGCTCCAGGAGAAGGTATGCCAAAATAGGGGATATTTTTATTGCTACGGTAAAGGATGCTAATCCCGGGGGAGTAGTAAAAAAGAGTGAAATTGTAAAGGCTGTGCTGGTAAGGTCCAGGAAGTCCTACAGGCGCAGAGACGGCTCTAATATAAGGTTTGACGATAATGCGGCAGTTATTATTGACAACCAGAACAATCCCCGGGGAACCAGGATTTTCGGTCCGGTAGCCAGGGAGCTGAGGGAAAAAAATTTTATGAAAATTATTTCACTTTCACCGGAAGTGGTTTAGGAGCGGGAAGATGTTAAAGATAAAAAAGAATGACAAAGTAAAAATATTGCGGGGCAAAGACCGGGGCAAAACCGGCAAAGTCTTAAGGATAGACAGAAAGAACGGCAGAGTTGTTGTTGAAGGCATTAATATAATAAACAGACATACCCGCCAGAAAAGCCAGAATGAGCCGGGAGGCATAATAAAAAAGGAAGGACCCATGGATATGTCCAATGTCCTGCTTGTATGCCCTAACTGCAATAAGCCTTCAAGGGTAGGGTTCGTTGCTGGCAAAAGCGGTGAGAAGACAAGGGTATGCAAAAGATGTGGAGAGCAGATTTAAAATGAGTGCTAAGGTGGTATCGATGAAACCGAGATTAAAAGAATTTTACGAGAAACAGATGGTGCCGGAACTGATGAAAGAGTTTGGCTACAGCAATGTAATGCAGGTACCCAGGGTAGAGAAGATAAGCGTTAATATGGGAGTGGGTTCTGCAACTGAAAATATAAAGGAGCTTGAGTCAGCAACAGAGGACCTGGCAAAAATTACTGGCCAGAAGCCTGTAATTACCAAAGCAAAAAAATCGATTGCCGGTTTCAAGGTAAGGGAAGGAAATCCAATAGGTTGCAAGGTAACCTTAAGAGGAGCCAGGATGTATGAGTTTTTGGATAGATTGCTCAATGTAGCTTTGCCCAGGGTAAGGGATTTCAGGGGGCTTTCGCCGAAAAGTTTTGACGGTTCAGGCAATTATACCCTGGGGATAAGGGAACAATTGGTGTTTCCTGAGATTGATTATGACAGTATTTTGAGCGTAAAAGGGATGAACGTTACTATAAATACCACCGTGGATACGGATAAAGAGGCTTTAAGCCTGTTGTCCAAATTTGGTTTTCCTTTTAGGAAAAAATAATCTAGGGGAGGAGTTTTTTTGGCTAGGAAAGCATTAATAGAGAAACAGAGCAAAGAAAGTAAATATAAGACCAGAGAATATAACAGATGCAATAGGTGCGGGCGAAGCAGAGCGTATTACCGGAAGTTCGGCCTGTGCAGAATCTGTTTAAGGGAGCTGGCCCATGAAGGAAAAATCCCTGGATTGACCAAATCCAGTTGGTAATATAAAGGAGGTTTAATGGCAGTCTCAGATCCGGTTGCAGATATGTTGACTAGAGTAAGGAATGCAAGCAATGCTAAATTGGAGTGGGTGGATATACCCTATTCCAAGCTTAAATTTGAAATTGCGAGAATATTGGAAGAAGAAGGGTTTGTAAAGGGTAAGGAAACCCGGCAGACAGAAAATAATTTGGAATATATCAGGGTGTACCTTAAATACGATAAGGATAAAAGGAGTTCTATAATTGGTTTGAAAAGGATTAGCAAACCAAGCAGGAGGACTTATAAAAACAAAGATGAAATACCCAGGGTGCTCGGAGGTTTGGGTACAGCAATACTCTCAACTTCAAAGGGTGTCTTAACTGACAAACAGGCAAAAAAAGAGGGCGTTGGTGGAGAATTACTTTGTTTTATATGGTAGAAAGCGAGGTTGTTAGAAGTGTCAAGAATTGGTAAAAGGCCTATTGATATACCTGAGGGTATAGAGGTAGACATAAAAAAAGATAAAGTTATAGCTAAAGGCAGGCTGGGAGAGCTTTCGGTTGAACTGGACCCCGGTATCAAGGTTATACAGGAAGATGGCCAGCTGAAGGTCAAACCGGCCAGCACCTCTAAGGAAGGTATGGCCAAGTACGGCCTGTACCGGAGCCTTATTAATAATATTATTGAAGGTGTAAGCCGGGGATTTTCCAAAAGGCTAAAAATAGTGGGCGTAGGATACAGGGCTTCCCTTAAGGGGAAAAACCTGGAGATACAGGTTGGGTATTCAAATCCGGTGATTGTTGAGCAGATAGAAGGCATCAGCTTTGAGGTGCCTGACAACAATACCATTGTGGTTACTGGTGCCGATAAACAGCTGGTGGGCAAGATTACTGCGGACATAAGGGATATAAGGAGACCTGAGCCTTATAAGGGCAAGGGTATTAGATACGAAGATGAATATGTAAGAAGGAAAGTTGGTAAAGCTGCTATTACGGCCGGTACCGGCAAATAAAGTTTAAGGAGATGCTATGAGGACTAAGGAAGAGAGAAAAGACAGCGGTTTAAAGAG
>JBNJCW010000077.1:0-7758 GCA_051744345.1 Actinomycetota bacterium | reverse complement strand
TTTTGGTAGTTATTTAACAACTGGTTTAATCTCCTTTGCTTAATGCCTCCTGCTGGTTACCTCACCGATATACATCGAGGAGAGAACCGCAAAAATATAAGCCTGTATAATCCTTACAAATAACTCAAACAAATTCATAACCGCAGCCAGGGGAACCGCGGCTATGGCCACAAAATAACTTTTAAAATATATTATTAACCCCAGAAGCACATATATTATCACATGCCCTGCTAGCATATTGGCAAAAAGCCTTATAAACAAAGAAAAAGGCTTGGTAAACGCAGTAAGCACCTCTATGGGGACCACAATTACATACATCCATGAAGGCACACCGGAAGGGGCAAACAGCTTGAATCCCTTAATCCCGTTTCTGTAAAAATTCAGAAACTGTACCCCCGCAAATACAAGCACAGCAATGCTTAAGGGAACAATCGGATTGGCGGTCGGGCTGTAGGCTCCCGGTACGAGCCCTACAAGGTTATTGGACAGCATAAACAAAAACAGGCCGGCTATAAGCGGCCACCACTTTTGCCCCTCCTTTTTGCCCATCATATTGTATACCAGGTATTTTTTAACAAAGACTATAAAAAGCTCCACTGCCGCCTGCCTCTTGCCCGGCACCATCTTTGGCCTCAGGGCAAGAAAATAGAATAAAAGGATAAAAAGCAGCGCTGCCCCAAACATGGAAAGCACAAGGTTGGTAATGGAAATATCTATACCAAAGACCTCCAAAGGTATGATTACCTTAAGCTTAAGATGCTCTAAAACCTCTATAGTCCGCTGCTCCATAAACCACCCCTACAGTTTTTGCCTGCTTTTTCCGTGCAGCAGTATTATCTCTAAAGCTAAAAACACAGTAAAATAAATTAAAAAGGATACCAGAAACCAGTACATATCCAGAAACCTTAGCCTGTAAAAAACAAAGGCAATCAGGGCAGTAACCGCCAGCTTTCCGAAAAAGGAAATATAGGAATAGGCCATCAGGGTGATTCTGGAAGTTTTTCTGCCCAAAAAAGAAAATGCTGCCAGGCTAGCCAGGAAAAAAGCATATACAACAATACCCGCAGAAAGCACCCCTAAAAAAACATGGCGCTCAGCCAAAAGGTAGGAAACAGCAGAACAGAGGATTACCAAACCTGCCCCTGCCAGTATAACTTTTTTCATTACCATATCTGCAAACAACAAACCTGTCTCCCTGATATTAAAATTAAAAAGAGCAGTTACCTGTCCAGTTTTATTACCTTAACCCCTGCCTCAGCCAGAAGCTCCATGGCCAGGGTATCGGGGTAATCTTCCTCATGGTATATGGTTTCTATTCCGCTGTTTATAATCATCTTGGCACACATGACACAGGGCTGGGTGGTAGAATATATGACTCCCCCCTTAATGCGCACCCCGTGGTATGCCCCCTGCAGCAGCGCATTCTGCTCCGCATGAAGCCCCCTGCATATCTCATGCCTCTGACCGGCAGCTACCCCCAGCTCTTCCCTCAGGCAGGTTCCTATCTCCAAGCAGTTCCTTACCCCCTTGGGGGCTCCGTTGTATCCGGTGGTAAGTATCCTTTTATCCTTTACAACTATTGCGCCCACCTTTCGCCTCAGGCAGGTTGAGCGGGTAGCCACCTGCCTGGTAATAGCCATAAAATATTGGTCCCAGCTGGGCCTTTTATCTGTCAATTTAATCCCTTTGTAATATTAGTTAATTAATTTTATAACAATATTCTGATTTTTTAAAATTTTAGCCCAGAATAATTTCTACCGGTGTGGCTTGCAGCCATACGGCGCCAGCGGCCAAAGGAATTATAAACAGCCATTCAGTGCAGGATAAGTAAAACAATGGAAGGCCGGGGTGGGGAATTTAATCCAAACATAATCTTCTGGCCAGGAGAAGGAAAATATTCAATTTCCATTCTGTCCAAAGATACCCTGAGAAAATTATAATAAAAACCAGGAAGAAAAAAGTGTATAATTAAATCAGGGTTTCTTTATTTTCAAACAGCCAAAAATATAATTACCATAGAAGGATTAATAAATTGAAGGTAGCATTTTGTTCAACAGAAGCAGTGCCCTTTGCCAAGACCGGAGGAATGGCAGAAGTAGCAGGAATCCTTCCTGCTTTTTTAAAAAAGCTTAATATAGATACATGCATAATCATGCCCTTCTATGAAAAAATTTTTACAGGCAGCAATCAAAAATTTGCCTTCAAACCCATAAAATCAGGTTTAAACCAGCCTATGAACGATTCAGAAGAGGAATTTTTTGATATCTACGGATCAAAGCACAATAATGTTTCCTATTACTTCATAAAGCATGACATATTCTTCGGTTCCCGCAAAAATATTTACGGAACCAGGAGGAGGGACTATAAAGACAATGGCAAAAGATTTTGTTTTTTCTCCAAAGCTATACTTACATGCATGGAAGAGCTGGGGTTTAAGCCGGATATAATTCATTTAAACGACTACCATTGCGCCATGGTCCCGGTCTTCCTTAACCATTACAGGCAGCTGGGGTATCCCGAAAGAGATTTCTTCAGTAAAACCTCTACCGTACTTTCTGTCCATAACCTGGCCTACCAGGGAATTTATGAAAAGGACTTAATCTACTACTGCGGCCTGGGGGATAAATATTTCAATATTGATGCTCTTGAATGGTACGGAAAGGTGAATTTTTTAAAGGGAGGTATCCTCTTCTCTGATGAAATCGCCACTGTAAGCCCCACCTATGCACAGGAAATAATGACCCCATATTATGGATACGGGCTTGACGGAGTGCTCAGAAAAAGAAAAAAAGATATAGTGGGAATTCTAAACGGAATAGATTATGCCTTCTGGAACCCTGAAACCGATAAAGATATAAAATCCAATTACAGCTTAAAAGATTTAAGGGCAAAAGAAGACTGCAAGAAAGACCTGGTGAGGAAATTATTCAAACATGCAGATACCCAAAAACCAGTTCTGTACATGGTGGCCAGGCTCTCAGAACAGAAAGGGATAGATCTTCTTGTAAGCATACTGGACAGCCTCATGGAAGAAGATGTATTTCTGGCAGTTTTGGGAGCAGGGGATGAAAAATATGTAAATCTGCTTAAAGGTCTCCGCAAGAAATACAAGGATAATTTTTCAATTAATACCAGCTTCAGCCACAAACTGGAAAGGAGGATAATTTCCGGCAGCGATATCTGCCTTATGCCTTCCAGGTATGAGCCGTGCGGGCTGGGGCAGCTCAAAAGTTTAAGGTATGGTTCCGTACCGGTAGTAAGGAATACCGGAGGCCTGGCTGATTCAGTTAAAGATATCCAAAGCAAAGAAGATATCCAAAAAGGGGGAACTGGCTTTAAATTTGAAAGTTACAATCCAGATGAATTCCTGAATGCCATAAAGAAAGCCCTCAGTTTCTACAGCAACAAAAAGCTGTGGATAAAAATTCAGCAAAATGCCATGAAATGTGATTTTTCCTGGGAGAGGTCCTGCAGGGAATACAGGCATCTGTACTTAAGCTTAAGGAAACAAAAAAGACAATAATGTCCATGCCGGATCTATCAGCCTGCTAATAAGCCTGCCTATTGCCTGATTACAGCCACAAAATCCGGCAGCACCTTAAACCTGGCTTTGCTCCCTACCCTTATATCATTTTCAGGGTGTATGTGAACCAGTAGATCTTTGTTTTTTTTGCCAGCATAATCGGCTTCCACCACAGCATCTATGGTTTCTCCGGTATAGGTAACCCCTTTTATTACCCCTTCTATACTGCCGTCACCGGCCAGCTCCAGGCTGTCAGGCCTGACCGATACATAAATATCTGTGCCCGGCTCAAGATTATGGGTGTGGCTGCAGGGAATCTTTCCCAGGCCGGTAATAACTGATTTTCTGTCCTTGCCTATTTTTGCCGCCATTATATTCGACTGGCCTACAAAATTAGCCACAAACCGATTTTCAGGAAACTGGTAAATCTCCCTGGGAGTGCCGTATTGCTGGGAGGTGCCCTCCTTCAGGACTAAAACCTTATCGGAAACAGCCAGGGCATCCTTCTGGTCATGGGTAACCATTACCGCAGTAGCTTTTGCCTGCTTAATAATGCGCCTCACCTCAGCCCTCATATCTGCTTTCATCCCTGTATCCAGGTTGCTGAAAGGCTCATCCAGCAGTACCACCACCGGTTTCCTGGCTAAAGCTCTGCCCAGGGCCACCCTCTGCTGCTGGCCCCCTGACAGCTGGTGGGGATAGCGCTTATGGTATCCCTGCAGCCTTACCATCTCAAGTATCTCATTTACCCTTTCGGCCCTGTCTTTTCCCCTATACCCAAACCCTACATTGTCAAAAACATTCAGGTGGGGAAACAGGGCATAATCCTGAAAAACCATTCCTATCTGCCTCTTCTCCGGGGGCACCCACCGGCAGTCACTGCTTACTATGCTGCCGCCCAGGTAAACCTCCCCCTCTTGCTGCCGCTCAAAACCGGCAATAAGTCTGAGTACGGTGGTTTTGCCGCACCCGCTGGGCCCCAGTATGGTAACCAGCTGGCCTTTTTCCACTTCCAGGCTCAAGCCCTTTACCGCCGGCTGTTTATTGCCCGGGTAGCTTTTGGTAACCGAATTTAATTTAATGTCATGCATTATATGCCTCTTTATCTAGTGCTTAACATCCATTTTAAGGGAATAAAAGATATAAATATTATTAAAAGCGCTGCCGGGGCAGCGGTATGATAAAACCCCTCGCTGGCATCTATCCATATCCTTACTGCCAGGGTATCAAACCCAGGCGGCCTCAGAAGCAAGGTTGCCTGAAGCTCCTTGACAGCGCTCACAAAAACCAGTGCTCCCCCCGCCATCACGCTCGGCCTTATAACCGGAAGAATCACCTTAAACATAACCTTCCAGCCCGGATAGCCAAGACTCCGGCCAGCCTCGTCAATATTTTTGGATACCATGCTAAGTCCCGCCCCCTGGGCCTGCATGCTGTGGGGAAGAAACCGGATGATATAGGCAATTACAAGCAGGACTACCGTACCGTACAGAAAGGGTATGAACCGGCTGAACAAAAAGATGATTCCCAGAGCTACAATTACCCCCGGCAGGTTGTATCCCGAATAGGCAAGCTTATCAATAAAACTGCTTACAGCAGATGGATGCCTTGACTTAAGGTATACAACAGGCAGGGACAAAAACATGCATATCAGGGCCACCAGGCCTGCAGTATACAGGCTGTTTGCAGCAAAACCCAGAATACGGTAATCCAGCGCCTCCCTGCTAATCCCATACCAGGACCAGTACAACAGTACCCCCAAAGGCAGTACCAGCACCAGAAACAGCACCAGCATTACCAAAAAAAACGCCGGTATCTTCCATGCTCCCAGCTCAACCGCAGGAGGCTTCCTTGAATTTCCCCGGGGGTAACTGAACTGTTTTTTCTCCCTTGTCTTTGCTTCAAACCAGATAAAACCCAGAGCTATGAATATAAGTACCAGGCTAAGTATAGCAGCACCCTCCTGGTCATAGCTTCCCATCTGGTGGTATATGGCAGTAGTAAAGGTGGTGTAGCGAAGCATGCTTACTGCACCAAAATCAGACAAAACATACAATGACACCAGGATAGACCCTGCCCCTACAGCAGGCCTTAAAACAGGCAATACCACCTTGAAAAATACCTCCCTGTAGCTTAGCCCTGAAGCCAGTGCAGCCTCCTCGTAATTATAGTTCATCCTTTTTAGAGCCGCGCTTATAACCAGAAACACGTACGGATAAGTGAATATGGTTAATATAAATACCACCCCCCACAATGAGTAAATCGGAAAGATGGTTCTTCCTGCCAGATCCCTTATCCAGCCGGTCGGCCCCAGAACCATCACATAACTTATTGCCCCCACATAGGGAGGTATAACCAATGGAAAAGCCAGAATCCACTGCCACCACCTTTTTCCCGGTAAATCTGTCCTTACTGCCAGCCAGGCCAGGGTAACTCCCAGAACGGTACTCAAAACTGTAACCAGCACTACCAGGCTGAGGGTATTGCTTAAAAGTAGCGGAATCCTGGAATCCAGAAGGCCGGCCCATCTGCCCTTTCCGCTCTGGGCTCCCCTGGCAACAACCAGCATAACCGGCAAAGCAACCATAAAGGTAACCGCAGCGGCAATACCTAAAACCCCTGCTCCGGGAGGTTTACCCCTCCACAGCTTAAGCCACAACCTTTCAATACCGCTGATACACCTCTGTATAATCCCGGCTGCTGCCCTGTTATCTTGTTTAGGCCTTAAGCCGGGCATCATTTTAAAAGCCTCCTCCCCATGTTAAATATCCAAATCCAGGCCTGCCTGCTCTATTAGCTGCTTGGCATCTATCCAGAGCAGGCCAAGATCCTGCAGTGATATATCCATAACCTGGTAATCGGTTATAGGCCTGGCCTCAGGAGCAGTTTCTGCCTCCGGATTTAAAGGCACCTCCCTGCTGTTATAGGCAAATATTTTCTGCTGCTCAGGCTCAAGAAGCCAGTCTATAAATGCTTTTGCATTCTCTACATTCGGGGCGCCCTCAATTAAAGCTATGCCTGCCACATTGACAAAGGCTCCCATCCGGCCTTCTCCCTGGTCGGGGTAAATTACCCCCACATTATTGTCGCTTGCCTCATTTAGCTGCAGGTGATAATAGTAGTTATTTACCAGGCCGAACTTGAATTCTCCAGCGCCCACAGCAGTCCTTATATCCGTATGGCCGCCTACAATTGCTCCCGCATTTTCCTTTACTGCTTTTATCCATTCTATAGTCTTTTCATCGCCCCAGGCCATCCTCAAAGCAGCAATATGGGTAACCATGGAGCTGTTGCCGCCCCTGGTAATCATAAACTGCCCCTTCCATTCAGGCCCTGCCAGCTGCCGCAGCCCAGCAGGCATCTCATCCTCACTGATAAGATCCCGGTTAAACATAAGCACCCTGGTCCGGGCAGAAAGCCCCACCCAGGAACCGTCCTGTGCCCTGAATTTTGGATCTATAACTTCCAGAGCAGGAGAGTCATTGGACATAAGGGCTCCCTCCAGCCTCAGAAACTCCATAGCCCCGGCGTCATTGGAGAAAAAAACATCACTCTGCACATTATTCTTCTCTTCCAGTATTTTATTGACCAGCGCCTCGCTTCCGCTTAAAAGCCTTACCCTGATACCAGTTTCTTCCTGGAATTTGTCTATCAGAGGCTGGACAAACCTCTCGCTTCTTGCCGAGTATACAACCAGCTCACCGCTGCCCTGGGCAGGGCTGCAGCCAGCCGCCAGCAATGCAAATATCATAAAAGTTATAATGCTAACTGTCTTAATCATTCTTACCTCCTAATTTAGGTATACCTAACTTAATTACTACCGAAACTATAGCAAAACTAAAGTATAAAGGCAATAGTCAAATTTGTTACCCGAAAATATTGCAGAAAAAAATTTGCATTAATCTAAAAAAGCTAAAATTTACCCATCCCGGTGCAGTCAATCTCCCTTTCGCTAAACCATGCAGGCTTTTCAGCCGGTTTTAAATAATACGGCCCAATATTGGCCGATATCCCTTTCATTTAGGGATTTATTGCAGGCCTCTAAGCTAATTTATATCAACTTGCGGGAGTAATATTTGAGGAGGAGGCTTGCAGTCAGATTGATAAAGCTCTTTAACACAAAAGGAATAGTGTGATATGCCAGAAAGTATCATTTGATGCTGGAAATTTTGTTTTAACTTCCGATGTTTTAATATAAAATATTCAGTAACTTAAAAGCTTAAAAATTGAGCAGC
>JBNJCW010000076.1:0-7774 GCA_051744345.1 Actinomycetota bacterium | reverse complement strand
CAATGTTTGCTATGGGCCAAAAATATTCTTTCTCACTGTTTTCAGCGTTACAGAATGCTCTAAACGAAAAAAGAAGCTATTACCAGATAGCCGCGATTCGATACTTCTGATGCAGGCAGTCATTTTTACGGGTTTCAAATACTCTTAAGCAAGGCAGGCCTTTATACCGGTTACGCTGATGGGGAGTTTTAAATTACTCAGGGCCCTTAAGCCGGGCATTTTGGCCTGGCTATAAAATGCCCTAAGAAGCAGCCTTAAAGATAAACATACAGGCTGGGGCAATGCTGTTGAGCCTGTAAGCTCCCATAGCGACGCTTCCCCATAATGCGGAAATAGCTTGTTGACTATATATGCTTTATATTTTAATATTCAAGCATAGGGGAAAAAATTAAATGGAAAAAGATAACTTTTATATTATGCATGCTGAAGTCTGCAAGACTCTTTCCAACCCGAGAAGGCAGGCGATCATAGATGCTTTAAGAGACGGGGAACTTAAGGTAAATGAGCTTATAGAAAAAACAGATATTCCCCAGGCTAACCTTTCGCAGCACCTGGCAATACTAAGGGCCAAGGGGGTAGTTAAAACAAAAAAAGACGGAAATAATGTTTACTATTCCATCTCCAACCGCAAAATAATAAGGGCCTATGACCTGATTAGTGAAGTGCTGCAGGAAGAATTTGAAAACAGAAGTGACCTGATTAAAAAAACTTTTAAAAAATAACTTCCGGAGGTTTAAGATATGGATGATAAAAAGGATTTTGACAAAAACTCCTTATGGTTTATCATAGGTGGAGCAGCCTTGGGCGCAATTGCGGGTTATCTGATAAAAAGGATAGGGGTTAAAAACATAGCCACTCTGCTTAAGGCAAGGAATATAATATCTACCAATGTAGCTGATATAATTAAGGATTTTGCAGCCAACAAGCTGGGTGAAGAGTAAGGCTAGTTGCCGGCTGACAGAATAAATTTTAAAATTAATAAAAAAGTGCTTATGAAATACATCAAGTCTACTCTTATAATTTCCGCTTTGTTAATATTTTTTTACTTTCTTTTCCCTAACAGTGTTTATGCCTACCTGGATGCAGGCAGCGGAAGCTATATCATACAGATAATAATTGGCATAGCGATTGGGGGGGCATTCGGAATAAAGATTTTCTGGCGAAGAATACACGGTTTCTTTACAAACACATCTGCAAGGAAAAAGAAAGGTGACAGGGCCAAAAAACATTAAGGATGTGGCAGGCTCCTTCAGGGATCCCAGCGGTTTTTTATTTTACCAGCAAAACAGGATTTACCGGCAGGTAAACAATACCTACCGCCAGAACTATGACCTTCTGATGCAGTCCGGCCTTTATGAGGAACTAACCCAGGAGCATCTTCTAATAGACCACCGGGAAATAGAGATGGAGGGACCCAGGCCGGATGCCTATAAGATAATAGAGCCCCGGCCAGTAGATTTTATTTCATATCCCCATGAGTGGTGTTTCAGCCAGCTCAAGGATGCAGCCCTTGCTACTTTCAGGGTACAGAAGAAAGCCATGGAATTCGGGATGACCCTTAAGGACTGCAGCGCTTACAATATACAGTTCAGGCAGGGAAAGCCCCTGCTGATTGATACCCTGTCATTTGAAAAATATACCGAAGGCCAGATATGGACACCATACAGGCAGGCATGCCAGCATTTTATAGCTCCCCTTGCCCTTATGAGCTACAGAGATATCAGGCTTAACCAGCTTTTCAGGATATATTTGGACGGTATCCCCCTGGACCTGGCCAGCTCCCTTCTGCCTTTAAAGACCAGGTTGAACCTATCCCTGTTTTCACATATCCACCTGCATGCCAAAAGCCAGAAACACTTTGCAGACAAGAGGGTGGATATGGGCAAGCGGAAAATAAGCCGTATGGCTTTTATGGGCTTAACGGACAGCCTTGAATCCCTGGTAAGGAAAATGAAATGGAAACCTGCCGGGACAGAATGGGCCCGGTACTACCAGGATACCAACTATACAGCCGAAGGATTTGAGCACAAAAAGAAAATTGTTGAACAGATGCTCAGCCGCACTGATACCAAAACCCTTTGGGACATCGGAGCAAATGACGGGCTGTTTAGCCGTATCGCCAGTGATAAGGGCATATACACCATATCTTTTGATATCGATTACGGCGCGGTGGAAAAAAATTATTTAAGGAGCCTCAACACCGGGGAAAGAAATATTCTTCCCCTGATCCTTGACCTTACCAATCCCTCACCGGGTATGGGGTGGGAGAACAAAGAAAGGATGGCAATACTGGAGAGAGGACCGGCAGATACTGTATTTGCCCTTGCCCTTGTGCACCATCTGGCCATCTCCAATAATCTTCCTTTTGCAAAAATTGCTGACTTTTTTACCCGATGCTGTTCCCACCTTATAATTGAATTTGTCCCCAAATCAGATTCACAGGTACAAAGGCTGCTTTCTACCAGGGAAGATATCTTCCCCAATTATGACAGGCATCATTTTGAAGAGGAATTTTCCAGGTGCTTTGCCATAAAAGGGATTGAAAACATAAAGGGGTCGGAAAGGATAATGTATTTGATGGAAAAAAAAGAAGGCAGGCTATGAAGAAAACTATACCTGCCCATCCTTTTTTATTCGGTTTGTTTCCGGTACTTTTCCTTTACTCACAGAATATGGGGCAGCTTAATTTTTCCGAAATACTCCTGCCTTCAGGTATGGTAATCATATTTTCTGCAGCTGCCCTTGCCCTGCTCTGGCTTATATTTAAAAAGGATTTAAATAAATCCGCGATTGTTACCTCTCTATTCCTTATTCTGTTTTTTTCATACGGCCATATCTATAATTTGGCAGAAGGCAGGCAGGTATTCTCCCTGGTGGCAGGAAGGCACAGATACCTGGTGCTGTTATGGGCAGTATTATTTATTATTGGGTTAATTTATACCATAAAAGCACGTATTGACCTAAGCAGCCTTACCAGGTTTTTAAATATTATAGCCATATGCCTGTTAATGGTTTCTGTGGTCAATATAGCCATGTTCAAGCTCAGGGCTGAAGATGCTGCCTGGGCAGTTGATTCTGATTCCCATCAGATAACAGAAAGCCGGCAGGCCTATCCCCAGATGGATATATACTATATAATACTCGACGGCTACGCCAGCTCAAGCACCCTGGAAGAGGTATACAACTATGATAACAGCAAATTTATCCATTTTTTAGAACAGAAAGGTTTCTATATTGCCTCTGAAAGCGCGAGCAATTATACCAGCTCCTTTCTGTCACTGGCATCATCCCTGAACATGGAATACGTGAATTATTTGGGCGAAAGGCTAGGGGAAAAATCAAATGACCGGTCTCTTCCCTATAAGATGATAGAAGAAAGCAGGGTAATGGATTTCTTAAAATCAAGGGGCTACAGGTATATTCATTTTAGTTCCGGGTGGGGCCCGACCAACCACAACCAGCATGCAGATTTAAATATAGCAGTATCCCAGTATACCTGGAGCGAATTTCAAACCATGCTTTTCAGGACTACCGCACTGAGAGTATTTGAGCAAAAAATCCTTAAGGACATTTCCAGGATGCGGGTAATAAACTCCTTTGACCGGCTTGCCAGGGTTCCCCATATGGAAGGCAGCCATTATGTATTTGCCCACATAGTTTGCCCCCATCCCCCCTATATCTTCAACCGGGACGGCGGACCGGTACCCCAAGCAAACTTTGACATGGACATATGGGGACCCGAACAAAAAGATTATTACCTCAACCAGCTTATTTACTTGAATAAAGAAATTATGGATTTTGTAGAAAAAGTAATGTCTGAATCAGAAACTCCACCCGTTATCCTGCTGCAGGCAGACCACGGGCCCCGCAATACATTTATTGGCGGCCAGCCGCCCACCGGTGATATGTTTAGGGAAGGCTTCAGAATACTGAATGCCTACCATATGCCCCAGCAAAAACATGATCTCCTGTATGAATCCATTACCCCGGTTAACAGCTTCAGGGTAGTCCTTAATACCTGTTTTGGTACCAGCTATCCCCTGCTTGAAGACAGGAGCTACAATTCATTCGAGGCAGAGCCCTACAGGTTTACTGATATAACCGATACCGTAAGTTATGACTGACCTCATTTACTGAAACTGAAGTTGTGCTGGGCTAAGAACTGTATTTTCTATTTCTGTTTTCAGTTATTTTTTATTTATGTATTTAATAGCTGGAAATGGATTTGAAAAACCCTTAAACTTATATTTAGAATTTTTTTTTATAAGGTATTTACACAAAGGCAGTAAAACAATTAAAATAATGGGTATTTTTGTACTTGGGAAACCCTTGCCAATACCTTTAGCGAGGTGAAAGTATGCCTGAAGCAAAAGAAGTAGAACTGGACTTTGAAGAGGTTAGGAGTCTGGTGGAAAATAAGGAGTGGAAACACGTTAAGAACCTTCTATCAGAGCTTCCTCCCTCTAAAATAATAGAAATTATGGAGGGTTTTGACCTGCAGACCCAGCTCCTTATACTCAGGCTGCTTGCCAGGAATAACGCAGCAGAGGTTTTCTCCAAACTGGGACCAGACAGGCAGGAGTCCATACTGAAAACCATGAACAATAATCAGATCAAGCAGGTGATAACTGAACTTTCCCCTGATGACAGGACCGAAGTATTCGGAGACCTCCCCGGCAAGCTTACCCAGAAACTGCTGAACATCCTCCCCCTTGAAGAAAGGAGGGAAGCCTTGGCCCTGCTGGGGTATCCCGAGGACAGCGTAGGAAGGCTAATGACCCCGGATTATGTGGCAGTAAGGTCATACTGGAAGGTGGGCAGGGCTCTCGAACATATCAGAGAGAGAGGAAAAGATGCTGAAACTATTGATATTGTGTATGTAACCGGTGATAACTGGCAGCTGCTGGACAGCCTGGCCATAAGAAAATTCATACTTGCAGACCCCGAACATACTGTCGAGTCCATAATGGATTATACTTTTGTGGCCATAACAGTTTATGAGGACCAGGAACAGGCAGTAAAAAAGATGAGTGAATTCGACCTGGTGGCACTTCCGGTAATAGATTCCGACAATATTCTGCTGGGTATTGTAACCATTGATGACATCCTTGATGTCTTGGAAGAAGAAACCACCGAAGACTTCCACAAGGGAGCAGCTATTGCCCCCGTAGGCATCCAGTACACCACCGCTTCCCCCTGGACACTATATGTCAAAAGGATAACCTGGCTGTCAATATTGCTGTTAGCAGGCTTCATATCTTCCACCATCATCTCCAGATTTGAAGCTACTCTTAACTCAGTTATAGCGCTTACTTTTTTTATACCCATCCTCATTGGCAGCGGCGGAAATACAGCCACCCAGTCCGCAACCCTTATCATCAGGGCCATTTCTACTGGAGACCTTACCTTGAGAAAATGGTTCAGGGTAGCAAAAAAGGAGATTATAACTGGACTGCTGCTGGGTGTGAGCCTGGGTGTTTTGCTTTTCCTAAGGAGCCTTCTGTTTAAAGACGGCTTCTCCCTGGGGCTGACCCTGGGACTGTCTACCATTTCGGTGGTTCTGCTGGCCAACCTGGTGGGAGCTCTGCTGCCAATAATCTTAACCAAAATGAGGCTGGACCCCGCAGTTATAAGCAGCCCGCTGCTTACCACCCTGATTGATGCTGCCGGACTTTTAATCTATTTTTCCATAGCCAACCTTGTTTACAACCTGTAAGCTAATCCCTCTTTCTCCTTCCCAGCAGGATAATATCTTTCAGTGAAGGTTTGTCTTTGGCTTCCATCCACCTTTTCTCAAAGTCCGGTTCTGCAATTATCTGGGAGATGTAAGTATGCGCCCTGAGCATGAGGTTCCTCTGGTCCCTGGAGGAAACCAGGAAAAAGGCAGCAATTATCCTTGGTTTTCCCTGTTTAAATATTATCCCTTCCCTGCACCTTACCATCAAAATATCAAAAAACCATTTTTCATCAATTATGATATTGGGAACAGCTATCTTTTCAGATATTAGGGTACCGCTTTCTTTTTCCCTTCTTTCAAACTTTGTATAAAAGTACTCGGGCTTTATGTCCAGTTTCTGTGACAATATCCCTGATACCTTTCTAAACAGCTGGTGAATTTCTACAGGCTGATCTAAATCAAGCACGGTGCTCTCTTCAATTATCTGGTGAAAGTCATCTTTTATGATATTATCCCTTTCACAGATTATATTTTTAAGCTCAACCTCCAGCCCGCCCCTGGTAAAGGATACCCCCTTAGGAGTTATCCCGTCCAGCATATAGAGAAGGGCGTGCTCCTTTCCCCTTACCCTTCTTCTTCCGTAGAAAAGGTAGATAAGGGCTCCCACCATAATAAGGGCAGCACTGAGTATCATGGTCTGCTTTCCCATCTCTATTATTATAAAGATAAAGCCTCCCAGCCCTATTATCTGCAGCCAGGGGAAAAAGGGAGCCTTAAAGCCAGGCTGGTAATTCTGGATCCTGCTGGACCTTAAGACTATGGCTGATAATATGGAGAGCATATAGGTTAAAATCAATACCGTAGAGGCAACTTTTACCAGCAGGTCCAACTCAAGAAACAGGAATATTATTATAAAGAGGCCGGTAAAAATGATGGATATATAGGGAGTTTTATACTTCCAGTGCACTTTTTTAAAAAAGTCCGGATACAGCCGGTCCCTGCTCAGGGCAAAGGGGTATCTTGAGGCAGACATAATCCCTGCATTAGCGGTGGATATAAAAGCTAGTATAGCGGCAATACTTAAAGCTATCATTCCCCCAAACCCCATGGAGATGATGGCACCGTCAGATATGGGAGTTAGCGAGTTGTCCAAATCCTGGGGCTGCAGCAGCCCTATGGTGGTAAATACCACTGCCCCATAAAAAATAATAGTAACAATCAGAGAAAGTATAAGTCCCCGGGGAATGGTTTTACCGGGATTTCTTACCTCTTCGGCTACGCTGGAAATTTTAAGAAGCCCCCCGTAGGATACAAATACAAAACCGGTGGTAGAAAAAATAGAAGCAACCCCCTTGGGGCTAAAAACCCCAAACCGCTGTATGCTTATTTGGGGGATGCTCCAGATTGTGTATACCAGAAGGATAGCCAAAAGTCCCAGCACCATTACTACCTGTATCCTGCTTGCCTGCCTTACCCCCAGATAATTAAGGAAAACAAAAACCAGGCATAAAAAAACAGCTACTATCTGCATGTTAAATTCAATTATAAGCCTCACAAAGGCAGCCATGCCTACCAGGGCAAAAGCACTTTTAAGGGAGAGGGAAAACCAGCTAAGCATGCCTGCCACCGTGCCTATAGCCGGCCCCAGCCCCCTGGTTATGAAGAAATAGTCTCCTCCTGCCTTGGGCATGGCAGTAGAAAGCTCGGCAATGCTAAGAACCCCTATCAATGCCAGTACTCCTGCCAGTAAATAGGATAGGACCACCGCGGGCCCTGCCCTGAAATGGGCCAGGCCGGGTAAGACAAAAAGGCCGGAGCTAATCATAGCCCCGGTAGCAATACAGAATACGTCTATAAGATTTAATTCTTTTTTTAATTTCATGCTTCAAAAAAATATTGAGCGGTTGCTATTATAGCAAACCCGGTTACTTAAATCTACATCTAAGAATTTTTAATCTAAGAATTTTTAAGGCATGTTATATTCGGCTTAATTTTTAAGATTCCTTGTTTATTTACACTACCAAATTATATATATACAGATTATATTTCTAAATAACTTTTTTTGAATTTTATTTGTATTATTTTATTTAAATTTAT
>JBNJCW010000075.1:0-7957 GCA_051744345.1 Actinomycetota bacterium | reverse complement strand
TAAGCATGTCCGGCATATGGGAATGGTAGGCGCTATTGCTTATAACTTCCTGTATAAACTTAAAAAGAGAAACATCCCAGAATTCATCCACGCCCTTTATTAGGCCGCATGCCTGGTCATCGCTGGTTTTAATCTGCCTTTCTATGCTTTCTGCAACCTTGGTAATCGGTTTGGCAGCTATTTCCATTTTTTCAGAGCTTTTTATAAACCGCAAGCCGTAGAGTATCATGGCCAGGTCATCATCTTCTCTGGCCAGCATCTTTAATGCATCTTGCGCTTCCTCGCTGAATCCCTCCAGCCTCAGCATATAGGAAGGGGTTATCAGTTTGGGCTTCTCCCAGGATATCTTGCCTTCCCTTACCACTGTTTCTTCCTCACCCTTATCCCCTTCAAACTCCTTATACAGGGGCTCTGCGATTATATAATAACGCATGGTGGTAGATGTGCTGGCCGAAATATACTTCTTGGGAAGTATAAGCACCTCTGTATTATCAATAACATATTTAATTTTCTTCTCTATCTCCACAAGCTATAACCTCCAATCTGACAGCCAAAAAAAGGATACAACTGTTAGCTAAAATATACAAGGGTTAGCCATGCCTGAAATATTTCTTAGCTGCAGATAATAATGCGGATGCTGCTGCCCTAAAAGCTGGTCTTCATGGATGAATCTATTTTGGCCAACAGGTACTCCACTTTTTCCTGAAGCATGTTTATGCGGCTGCAGACCTCAGAATAATCGCTGTCATTTATCAGCTCGAGTTTCCTTTCAATTTCTGCTGAGAGCCTGCCCAGATCCCCCACCAGGGAGCCCATGCCCTCATTTATTTTTTCCTTTATCTGGTTAACATTGTGGTTTAGGCCATCCACCTGGCTTTTAGTGTTTGACAGTTTCTGATCTAACTTTTTGGTAGCATAGCTGAACCTCTCTATGAATTCTTTGCCCTGCTCTTCCAGAAAGATGTTCAGCAGATTATTGGGGGTCAGCGGATTGTTCCTGCCGTCACCCCGTATCATATATATTCCCTTGGCCGTACAGTACGGCTTGTAGTTGCCGCTGGGTATCTCGATCCTGAAAAAAGGGCCGCTTTCTATATTTTCAATGAATATCTTAAGTTCAATCTCCGGTATGCATGATTGGGCTTTGGAAACAATTTTCATTTTTTCTTCATCATTTACCACACACCCCACTACTTTACCCCTCTGGAGCCCATTTTCATTATCCACCTCATCTACCCCGATAAGTATGGCTCCGCCGTTTTTTGAATTGGCAAATGCTACCAGGTCCCTTGATTTCAAGCCCTCGATATTTCTTTTGAAATCCACCAGTGTGTTTTCCTGGGTGTTTAGAAGCTGAACTGCTCTTGGTGAAAGGCCTTTGTATTCCTTTATTTGAAATTCTTCATTCATACTAAAATATTAACTAAAATAAGTACCTATAGCAAATTAATTGCTACTCTTCAATGCTGCTGGAAGCTATTATATCTCCGGCACCCAGAAGATTTTTTGCAAGGACATCCCCCATCTTTACCGGTGCAGCCGCCTTTATTTTCTTAGCCTCCTTTACCATCTCCGCGACCACGTCTTTGGGAACAGGTTTCCTGCTCCTTACCGCAAGCCTTTTTGCCCTTTTTGATTCTACGGCAATAGTTGTGGTCAGTATCCTGGCAGGGTTAAGTGTTTCTTCGGTGGCAAAATCAATCCCTTCTTTGCACTTGTTTCCCTCAACCCTTACAATTTTTCTGCCCTCAAGGCTAACCTTGAGCCGGCAGCCGGCTGGGCATGTTATACAGGTAATGGTTTCTTCTCTCATATCTCCTCTATACCCAGGACCAAATTCTCTCTATCCTTTAGATTATATTTGTCAAAATCTCTTTTTCTTATGGTAAGAAATACAAGCTCCCCCGGGCTAAGGTATTTTTTTATCCTCCTAAAGCCTATGCTTTCAATCACAACAGCCGCCTTCTCATAAGGCTTTGCCACCCTTATCTTAAGCTCCACATCCCTTTGGGCACTGATTTTCTGGGGCACCACCTGATTTATGCCATTGCCCTTTGTTATCCTTATGGCCGCTTCTTCCCTCTTTCTGCCCTTTATGTAATTTACCGCCGATTCGGCAGCCACATAGGCATCCCTGCTGACATCATCGGCCAGATCATTTACAAACAGGGAATTACCGCAGGAGAAAATGCCCTCCCGGGAGGTTGAAAAATCCTGGTCAACCAATGGTCCGCCGCTGGAGCTGTCCATCTCTATTCCGCAGGTTTCGGAAAGCTCGTTTTCAGGTATAAGCCCCACCGAAAGGAGTAGGGTATCGCATCCTATATTCCTTTTTTTACTGCTTCTCATATCGGTTACCTCTACCGCCTCCAGCCTTTTTTCCCCGCAGATATTGGTAACTGTGGAGTTAAGGTAAAGGGGTATATTAAAATCCTCCAGGCACTGGGCAATATTCCTTTTTAGCCCGGTAGAGAAAGGCATCAGCTCAAAGACTCCTTCTACCCGGCAGCCTTCCAGGACAAGGCGCCTGGCCATTATAAGGCCGATATCCCCGGAACCCAGTATTGCCGCCCTTTTACCGGGCAAATATCCCTCCATGTTTATCATCCTCTGTACCACTCCTGCAGTATAGATGCCGGCAGGCCTGGTTCCCGGGATACTTATGGCTCCCCTGGTCCTTTCCCTGCAGCCCAAAGCAAGTATTACCGCTCTTGCGCCAATTTCATAAAATCCATACCTTTTGCTGGAAAGGGCCACCTCATTTTCCCTTCCTATGGAAAGTGCCATTGTATCCAGCTTTACCTCTATTTGCCTTTCCCTCACCCGGTCAATAAAAATTTGAGCATACTCAGGCCCGGTAAGCTCTTTTCCGAACTCTTTTAACCCAAACCCCGCATGTATGCACTGGGGAAGTATTCCCCCCAGAAACTGCTCCCTTTCCACCAGAACTATATCCTCTATTCCTAAAAGGGATGACCTGTATGCTGCGGCAAGGCCTGCCGGCCCTGCCCCTATTATTACAAGCTCATGCTTTTTTTTCATTCAACCTTTCCTGCAAATATTTCCGAGCCCTTGCCCTTTTTGGTTACCTCCTGTGGTGCTATCCCCAGCTCCCTGGCAACAATATGGGCAACCTTGAGGCTGCAGTAGCCGCCCTGGCATCTTCCCATTCCCGCCCTGGTCCTAAACTTTACGCCATCAAGGGTCCTGGCACCCCTGGCTATGGCCTCTATTACCTCTGCCTCTGTTACCTTTTCGCACCTGCACACAATCCTGCCGTAATCCCTGTTTTCTGACCAGATGCCTCTGTTGGCCAGGTAATCCTTCTGGTCAAGCTTTTTGATAGGTTCTCTTACAGGCACAAAATGCCGGTCAGCTTCAAGCTTTATGCCAGCATCCTTTAGAAGGTCCAGTGCCGTCTCCGCTATGGGAAAGGCACAGGTTAGGCCGGGAGACTGTATACCTCCCAGATTTATAAAGCCAGGCTCGGTTTTAGAGGCAGATATAATAAAGTCATTGGTGCCTGATACCGCCCTGATACCTGCAAAAGATGTTATAACCTCACTGAAGGGTATGTTTTTAAAATAGCTGTCTGCTTTTTCCCTGATTTCATCATATCCTTTCCCGGAGGTAGAGATATCTTCCCTGCTGCAGTCGCTGTAGGTGGGCCCTGCCAGTATATTGCCCCCCACGGTAGGGGTTAGCAGAATCCCTTTTGATTTTTTTTTGATTCCCTCGGTAACCGGGAAATTAACTCTTTTGACATAATCCCCTACTTTGCTGTCTAGAAGAAGGTACTCCCCCTTTACCGGAAAAGTAGAGAAGCTCTCATCGCCTATCATGCCGGCAATGCGGTCAGCATAAAGGCCGCAGGCGTTTATTACATACCCAGACTCTATTACCGCATCATCTGAAAACAGCAGGAAGCTATCCTCTTTAAACACCTTTTTTACCTCAAAATCAAACAGGAAATCAACCCCGTTAGCTCTGGCATTCTCATAAAGGGCAATAGCTGCCTCATAGGGAGACATGATACACGCATCCCCGGCATAAAGTGCTGCGCATACATCCTTTGCGATATTGGGCTCTAGCTCCCTTATCCTGCTGTTTGCCCTTATTATCTTAAGGTTGGCAACTCCGTTATCCTTTCCCTGTCTGTATAAGGTTTCCAGCTCCCTTTCCTGCTCCCGGTTAACCGCGTTTACCAGGGAGCCGGTATTTTTAATTGTTATGCCCAGCTCATCCGCATATTTTCTAAACAGCAGGTTACCCCTATGGGATAATTTAAGTTTAAGGCTTTTCGGTTCCCCGGCATACCCTGCATGCAGTATGCCGCTATTGGCTTTGGTTGTTCCCCAGCCCACGTCTGCTTCCTTGTCCACTACTACCACCCTGGCAGAATAGCGGGAAAGTTCCCTGGCCACAGTGCAGCCGATAATGCCTGCCCCCAGGACAGCTATGTCTGCTTTTATATTTTTTTTTTCCATTGGTTTATATAAGTTTGATGTTTCAAATACATTACAACTTTAGGGGGGCTACTTCAAGGATGAAATTTATTTAGCTTAATGGTCCAGGGCTGGCTTAGATATAAATAGGTCAGTTTTCACATATACCAATCTGAAGATTAGATAATTTTTATGTGGCCTGTTTAAAGCAATTATGATAAGTGTCTTCTTGGTTAAAAATAAGTGCAGGGTATGGATTTACGGTCTTACCTCTTCTATATTTTGCCCTCCCGAAAAAGGGTAGAGTTAGTACATAAGCCGAGTTATATACCACTTTTACCCATAAATCCTTACCAGCCATACCCAAAGAAAGGTAAGGGTAAAAATGGAGCGTCAGGTAAATGGTTTTTTGAAGTATCTTGCCATAGAAAAATCCTCCTCTCAAAATACAATCATAAAATACAGGGCCGATCTAAATAGACTGCAAATATATTTAAGGGAAAAATTAAACATTGAAAATCCAGGCAGTGTTACCATTTCCCACCTAAGGCAGTATATAGAATTTACCAAAGATAAATATAACCTCTCCCCTACCACAATAGCCAATAAGATAGCGGTCATAAAAAGCTTCTTTAAATACCTGTATGAACAGGGGGCGATTGCCTTTAACCCGGCAGGTCGGCTTAGGATGCCCAGGAGACATAAAAAGATCCCCAGGTTCCTAAATGATATAGAGCTAGACAAACTTCTATCTGCCCCTGACAGGATAAAGGAATCTAGGTGCAAAAAATTCATAATTAGGGATAAGCTAATATTAAGCCTGTTTGCGTATTCAGGACTCAGAAAATCAGAGCTGCTCAACCTTGACTGGGATGATATTAACCTGGGAGCAAAGTACCTAGTAGTAAGAAACGGGAAGAACAAGACCGATTGTTTGATCCCCCTCCATGACAAATTATATAACCTACTGGAAGAATACCTTTCCCAGAGGCTACCCCTAAATTGCAGTGCACTTATCATTGGTGAACAGGGAAAGAGACTGGCTAAAAACAGCCTGAACTTCTTATTTAAAAAATACATAAAACTTTCCGGCCTCTCCAGTAAAAAATATACAATACATACCCTCCGTCATACTTTTGCCACCAGGCTTTTAAATAAAAACGTTAGCCTTATAAAGATAAAGGATCTTTTGGGCCACCGCTCTGTTGAGTCAACCGAGATTTATCTCCATGCCACAAAAAAAGACCTGGCAGATTCTGTTAACCTCCTTTAGACAGCAATTTGTATATTTGCCATAGCAGCTATCTTTTCTTCCTCTGTAACCCTTAGGTAACCATAAGTGGTATTTAGGTCCTTATGCCTGGCAAGCTCGCTTAAGACAAATACATCCGTTTTTGCCCTTTTCTGCTTGTCAATAAAATACCTCCTGAAGCCATGGGCGCTAAAACCCTTGGGCAGCCCTGCTTCTCTTACAATTTTTTTCAAGTTGTTGTTTATCACATTTTTATTTATCCTTTTTCCGCCCTTACCTCTTATTAAGGAACCTTTTGTGATTCTAAACCTGTTTGCATATCTTAAAATTATTTCCTTTAGCTGAGAGTCCATTGGTAGATAATCCTTGTCGCCGTTTTTTGTCTGATTGAGATAAATCCTGTTATGGGGAAAATCTATGTCCTGATAATTAAGGTTTATTAATTCATACAACCTCAAACTCGTTTTTGCATAGATTGAGAATATAGTTGTATACCTGAGACTAGAGTCATTATCTTTATACATCTTTTTTATAGTAGAGAAAAAAAGTTCAATATCGTCATCATCGGGAATAAACTTTTCTACCTTTGTTTTTTTTGGTATTTTTATAATATCGGAGATTTTCTCTTCCAGGTAGCCGGATCTGTAGATGTGCGACAGGAAATTTTTTATAAAAATATAGTTTCTTCTCCTGGTGTTTGTCGACCAAATGCCTTTTACTCTATTTATGTATGCAGCTACCTCATCTTTGCCTAGATTTGGATAGGTATAATTTAAAAAGGCTGAAAGTACAGATTTGTAATTTTTAGCAGTATTCTCTGATATATCCAATTTCATATTTAGAAAATCATCGATTAGGTATTCCTTTTTTATATCAGCTATCTTTTTTCTTGAGTTGACCGGATCAAGTCTTAAAATATTTGTATAGCATTGGCTTAGTAGAACCTCATCTAAATCATCCAGCCTAGAGGTTATTAATTTCTTTAATATTTCCCTATTATCCATAAATATAATTCCATATAATATTTTATTTTCTACATGTAATTATATTCTGGCCAGTTGGTGGGATAAAAGAGCTAAAATAGGGATATTACGCCTTTTGTACAGGGGGATTTGATATCATCATAACAGAGTCTTTCATTACCATGATATCTATGGTGGAGTTTTTATCTTCAGATATTTTTAAGTTTTTCTTTATTTCTTTTACATAGTCTTTTATAGCGGCCTTCATGATTTTTTGTTTTTCTTTTTCTTCTATGTTTTCCAGGTCATCTTCTTCAACAATGGCATGGTAGGCTCTCTCTGTGGGCAACTTCTGACCGTGATTTTTAACCAGGAAGGATAGCAGCTGAAAAGCCCTGCCCTTTGTGGACTTGAATGGATACCTGTTGTTTTTATAATATGCCACCCCATCTTCTCTGTTTATCCTTATATCGCCGTAACTTGTCCAGTAGCTTTCGATATCCATTATTTCCTGGGGAGATTTATTCAAAGCAATTAAAAGGTTTAGATCAGAAACGTTGGGTTTATTTTCGTCATCAAAAAATGCATTTTCTATTTTTAAGTAGTTCTTTGAAGCAAGATAAAAAATCATCTCATAAAACCTAACTTCCTGCCGTTTTGCTGTAAAAGTGATTCCATTATATCTTTTCTCTTCAATGTCGGGGGAAGCAATAAATTTCATGCCATATCTCTTATAGTAATCTATTAGATGTATGCAAACTATTCTATAATCTGTTTGAAATGAGCAGTAATTTTTCTTTGCATATAGTTTATCTTCTGCAAAATATCTGATGTAATTTTTTAAAAATTTTTCCAGTTCCATTTCATCTTTGCAATGAATTTTCAATACATTGGCAACACTATCAATGCCTGCCATATCCATAGAGATAAAATCTGAAACACTAATTAAAGCTTTCTCATCCAAATTTATTATGGATTGTAGGACAAATTTCTCTCTTTCTTCTTTAGCTTCCCTATATGCACTTTTAAAACTGTAATGATAATCTTCATCACCAGTGCGTAACATATCTACAGCTACAGGTATATTTAATTTAAAATAGAAAATGTCATCTAAATCATTTTCATTTAAATCATAGACAAGATTAAGTTTTGTATCAGTTAAAAAGTCGCATAAATTAAGAGGAGGAGCTCCAAATACATCATCTTTATTGTAAAGAAAATAAAGAAAAACCTGTATTGTCTTTTGATCCAAGTAAAGCATAATTCATATATTAATATTGATATTAAATATAAATAGT
>JBNJCW010000074.1:0-8096 GCA_051744345.1 Actinomycetota bacterium | reverse complement strand
GAAGGTATGAAGAATTGCCTGTTTTGCTGAAACAAGTTTGCAGTATAGCGCATTGACAATCTTTTATATCTTAAGAGGTTCTATAATGGATCGGTCCAGTATTTTAAAATCTTAGGTTCCAATATCTTTAACTGGCATTTTAACTGATTGTTGGCATCTTTTCTGTTAAAATTGATAAGTCAGATTAAATTTTTTAAGTAAGGGAAGCTTTAGATAATGGGCAATGAGATAAACAATATATTAAGAAAACTGCTTGAGCAGTTCAGGCAGGGAGATATCGGCAGCCAGGAAGTATTATCTAGGATAAAGGACCTTTATTTTGAAGACATCGGTTATGCCAAGGTAGACCATCACCGGGCAATGAGGAGGAATTTTCCGGAGGTAATATTCGGGCAGAACAAGACCGAGGAGCAGATAATAGGAATAGCGGAGAAAATAAGCAGTTATTCTGATATCCTCCTTATAACCCGGACCAATGAGAATGTGTACCGGAAACTGAAGGAGAAGATAGAGGGGCTGTCTTTTAACAGGGAAGCGGGAATAATTTATAAGGCTTCCGAGAGGGAAATGGTGGAAGGGGTAAGTATAGTTTGTGCGGGCACTTCTGACATACCGGTAGCCGAGGAGGCGGCGGTAACTTCCGAGCTTATGGGCAGTAAGGTAAAAAGGATATACGATGTGGGGATTGCCGGGATACACCGGCTCCTGGGACATAAGGAAGAGCTTCAAAAATCCAATGTCATAGTTTGTGTGGCAGGTATGGAAGGAGCCCTTCCCGGGGTGGTGGGGGCCATGGTCAGCTGTCCGGTTATAGGTGTTCCCACCAGCGTAGGCTACGGGGCCAGCCTGGGAGGGATATCACCTCTGCTTACCATGCTAAATTCCTGCAGTCCGGGGGTAGTGGTGGTAAATATAGATAATGGTTTCGGTGCAGGGTATACGGCAGGAGTAATTAATTCAAAGGTCTGCGGTAATTTTTAATTTCCGGTTTCTTTGTTTAAGAAGGCAACTTATAATATAATTAACCTCAAGTATTTTACATTTAATTTAAGCGAGAGGCTTTAACAATTGGACAAGCAAAGATTAGGACAAATTCTCTTAAGAAAAGACCTCATAACCTCCCAGCAGCTGCAGAATGCATTAAAGATTCAGGAAAAGACAGGGGAAAGGCTGGGGAAAATAATGATAGACGAGAATTATATAACCCCTGATGAGCTGGTGGATGTCTTAAGCTACCAGAAGGGATTTGAAACGGTTGACCTGGTAGAAAATCAAGGAGAAATAAGCCCGGAGGTGGTGAACCTGGTACCCCGGGATTTTGCTTCCAGGCGGAAGGTTTTTCCATTCAGGCTGGAAAATAATAACCTTTTTGTGGCCATGTTTGACCCTCTGGACATAAACCTTGTAGATGAGATACGGATGATAACCGGTTACAATATAAAACCCTATATATCCACCAAGGAAAACATAGAAAGCGCTATAAAAATTTTTATGACCGATGATTACAGCCTCAAGGAGATAAAGGAGATAATAGATGACCAGGACTTTGTGATAACAGAAAGGTTTGAGGACGAGGTAGTAGAAGGCAATCCCCTGGTAAAGCTGGCCAACAGGATCATACTTAAGGCTATTTCCATGGGGACCAGCGATATACATATAGAGCCCCAGGAGAAAAATTGTGCCATAAGGTTTCGTATAGACGGAGTTATGCAGAAGATAAAAGATGTGCCCCGGACAGTGCAGAGGCTGCTCATCTCCAGGTACAAGATAATGGGAGGAATGGATATAACCGAAAACAGGCTTTCCCAGGACGGGAGGAGTTCCTTTGATTACCACGGAAACAGTATTGACTTGAGGTTTGCGTCTATTCCCACTGTATTCGGAGAAAATATCACCATAAGGCTGCTCAATGTTAGTGAGAGCCTTTTTTACATAAAGAATTTGGGCATGGCCCAGGAGGATGAGGATAAATTCAAGAAGGTTATCTTTCAGCCCCACGGCTCGGTGATAATCACCGGACCCACTGGTTCCGGTAAAACCACTACCCTTTATGCCAGCCTTAACCAGATATCCAGCCCGGATAAGAAAATATTTACCATTGAGGACCCGGTTGAATACCGGCTAAACTCCATTATGCAGGTTCAGGTTAATAACAAGGTGGGAATGGATTTTTCAAGGGGCCTTAGGGCAATGCTCAGGAGTGATCCTGACATAATAATGGTGGGGGAGATAAGGGACCTTGAAACGGCTAAAATAGTTATGCAGGCTTCGGTTACCGGCCATCTGGTGCTTACCACCCTGCATACCAATGATGCCCCATCAACGTTGGCCAGATTGCTTCAGATGGGGGTCGAATCATATATGATTTCTTCTGCTACCAGCGGAATAGTGGCCCAGCGGCTGGTAAGGCTGCTGTGCCCTGATTGCAAGGCGGAAGCCGATATAAACAAATATAATATTGATGAGGAAATAGCTCCCCTACTGGAAGGCAAAAAGATTTACGGGGCTGCCGGGTGCAGTAAGTGCAATAACCTGGGATACAAGGGCAGGACCGGAATCTTTTCTGTGCTGGTGGTGTCCAAGAAGATAAGGGAGATGCTGCTGCAGCAGAGAAGTGTTGATGATATTGCTGATGTGGCCAGGTCTGAAGGGATGAAAACACTTTTGGAAAGGGCGGCCGAGAAGGTGGCTACAGGCGAGACTTCATTAGAAGAAATGTACAGGGTTGTTTACTGATGGGTAAGAAGAATTTTGCACACCTGCATGTTCATAGCGAATTTTCTTTGCTTGACGGGGCTGTGCGCATAGACAAGCTGATTGAAAAAGCAAAAAAACTTGATATGACTGCGGTAGCCCTGACAGATCACGGGGTTATGTACGGGGTTATTGATTTTTACAAGAAGGCGGTGGCCAGCGGGATTAAACCGTTGATTGGCTGCGAGGTATACCAGGCTGCGACAAGCAGGTTTGATAAGCAGGCTACTGCTAATAAAAGGGATGAGTGGGGTCCTTTTCACCTTACCCTGCTGGCAAAAAACAATACTGGTTATCAGAACCTGATGAAGATGGTCAGCCTGAGTTTTCTGGAGGGTTTCTATTACAAGCCAAGGATTGATGAAAAGCTGCTTTCAGAATACCGGGAGGGCTTGATTGGGTTAAGCGGCTGTATTTCTGGAAAAATACCTAAGCTGATACAGCAGGGCAGGATGGATGAAGCCAAGAAGGCAATGGAGGGGTACCTGCAGATATTTGGCAGTGGAGATTTTTATCTGGAGATACAGGATTCAGGCATACCTGAGCAGGAGGAAGTGAACCAGGCATTGCTGGATTTTTCCGGTAGGTACGGAGTGCCGGTAGTGGCCACCAATGATGTGCACTACCTGGAGCAGGAGGATCACAAGGCCCATGATGTCCTGCTGTGTATACAGACCGGTTCCACCATAAACCAGAAGGACAGGCTCAAATTCTCTTCAAATGAATTCTATTTTAAAACCGGTGAGCAGATGGCTGAAAAATTCAGCCATTGTCCCCAGGCACTGGACAGCACAGTGGAGATTGCAGAAAAATGCAATCTGGACCTGGAGTTTAATTTAAGCCTCATACCTCCGTTTAAGGTCCCTTCAGCTTACAGCCCTGATAGCTACCTGGAAAACATATGTTACCGGGGTGCAGAGGAAAGGTATGGCGCCCTGACTCCGGAAATCAAACAGAGGCTTGATAGGGAACTGTCAGTGATAAAGAAGATGGGTTTCTCTGAATATTTTCTGATAGTATGGGATTTTGTGAATTTTGCCAAAAAGAATGATATAAGGGTGGGCCCGGGAAGGGGCTCGGCTGCGGGGAGTATCGTCTCCTATGTGCTTAAAATCACCGACATTGAGCCTTTGAGGTACGGGCTTCTGTTTGAGAGGTTCCTCAATGAAGAGAGGAAAAGCATGCCCGATATTGATATAGATTTCTGTTATGAGAAAAGGGGAGAGGTAATAAAATATGTTACCGGCAAATACGGGACTAACCGGGTAGCCCAGCTTATAACTTTTGGAACCATGGCTGCCAGGCAGGCTATCCGGGATGCGGGAAGGGTTCTGGAGGTTCCCTATGCGGAAGTGGACCGGATTGCCAAGCTGGTTCCCATGGAGCTTAATATGACTATCGAAAATTCACTAAAGCAGGTACCTGAGCTTCAGGATATTTATAACCAGGATTCCAGGATGAGGGAAGTAATAGATACCGCTATTTCCCTGGAAGGCATATGCAGGCAGGATTCCATACACGCAGCAGGAGTGGTCATCTCGGCAGATGACCTCTATAACTACACCCCTATACAGAGGGAAGGGGATGAGGACATAGTAACCCAGTACAAGATGGAGGATGTCCAGGAAATAGGCCTGCTTAAAATGGATTTTCTGGGGCTTAAAACCCTTTCTTTGATAGACAAAACCCTGTTTTTGATTAAAAAAACCAAGGGAATTGACATAGACACCGCCAACCTTGAGCTGGGGGATAAAAAGACTTTTAAGATGCTAAGCGATGGCGAATGCCTGGGGGTTTTCCAGCTGGAGAGCTCAGGGATGAGGGAGCTGGTAATGAATCTTAAGCCCACCCGGTTTGAAGACCTCATTGCTTTGCTTGCTCTCTACAGGCCGGGCCCGCTGCAGAGCGGGATGGTTTCTGATTTTGTGGAAGCCAAGAACGGCAGGAAAAAGATATCATACCCTCATCCCAGCCTGAAACCCATCCTGGAGAGCACTTACGGAATCATTATATACCAGGAGCAGGTAATGGCTATTGCCAGCGAGCTTGCCGGGTTTACCATGTCGGAAGCGGACATACTCCGGAGCGCTATCAGCAAGAAAAAAAGGAAACTGCTGGGCAGACAGAAGACCAAGTTTCTGGAAGGGGCCAAAAACAGGGGTATTGAAGAAAACACCGCCCAGAACATATTTGAGCTAATAAATCATTTTGCCGAGTATGGGTTCAACAAGTCCCACAGCACTGCTTATGCCATGATTTCCTACCAGACCGCATACCTTAAGGCGAATTATCCGGTAGAATTTATGGCAGCACTTTTGAGCATAAGGATGGGGAGTCAGGAAAAGGTTGCCCAGTATGTAACCGAGACCAGGAGGCTTAACATAGAGGTTTTGCCCCCGGACATAAATGAAAGCTATGCTGACTTTACGGTAGTGGGAAATTCCATCAGGTTCGGTCTTTCAGCGATTAAGAACGTGGGCTCCAATGTTATTGAAGAGGTGGAAAGGGAGAGGAAGAAAGGGGGCAGGTTTGAACATTTTGTTGATTTCTGCAACCGCATTATCTCCAGCGCATTGAATAAAAAGACCATAGAGAGCTTGATAAAAAGCGGGACGTTTGATTCCTTCGGCTTAAGCAGGAAGTTCCTTCTGGATAATTTCGAAAGGATAATAGAAGAGACCCTTAAGGTCAGAAAAGACAGAGAGTCCGGCCAGTATTCCCTGTTTGATACCGGAGACGGCAAACAGGAAGAAGTGGTGCTGTCCGAAATACTCAGGCAGGCAAGCGGCTACGAGGAGTATCCCCAGAAGAAACTCCTTAATTTTGAAAAGGAGATGCTCGGCCTTTATATCAGCGGCCACCCCCTTTTAGAGTTTGAAGATACCCTGAGAGATTTAAACCCCATAGAAAACCTTGCAGGCCTGAGGGATAAAAGCAAGGTAGAGGTGGGGGGCATCATAAGCGGGATAAAGCCCATCTTTACCAAGAATAACCAGCAGATGTTTTTTGTCACCCTGGAAGATATAAGTGATAGCGTGGAGGTAATAGTTTTCCCTACCGTACTGGAAAAGTATAAGGAATTTTTGGAAGAAGACAGGATAGTTGCGGTAAGCGGCAGACTGGACAAAAAAGAGGACCAGTTTAAGATAATTGCCTCTGAGGTCAGCCTGCTGAAGAAGGGCCAAAAGCCTGATAAAGAGCCAAAAAAGTATTCAAGAATAAGGCTGAAGGTAAAGAGGGAATACCTTGACCGTAATTTTATAGACCAGCTGTACGGGCTTCTTAAAGACTGCAGGGGAAAAATGGAGGTGGAACTGTTTGTGAGCAATGGCCAGGACAGCATGAAAGGAAAAAGGTTCAGGCTGCCTGACAGTTTTAGCATTGACCTTGATGCGGAGACAGTAAGCAGGCTGAAGAGTGAGTTCAAACATAAGCTCCAATGGGAAAAAGTATGATTGAAAGGAGAAATTTTGCACAACCTTAAATTTGCAGTAATCGGGGCAGGGCATGGAGGAAAGGCCATTGCCGCCCATTTGGCTATAAAGGGTTTTGACGTAAACCTTTACAACCGTACCCTGGTAAGGATTAAACCCATAATAAAGCTTAAAGGGATTGAACTGGAAGGGGAGATAAGCGGATTCGGCAAGCTTAAGATGGCCTCCAATAATATAGGGAAGGTTATAAAAGGAGTGGACGTGATAATGGTGGTGGTGCCTGCTAATGCGCACAGTGCTATTGCCAAAAGGTGCGCTCCCTATCTGGAGGATGGCCAGATTGTGGTGCTTAATCCGGGAAGGACATGCGGAGCTCTTGAATTCTTAAACACATTGAGGGCTGAGGGCAATAAAAAGGATGTGATAATATCCGAAGCCCAGACCTTTATATATGCCAGCAGGGGTATGGGGCCTGCAACTGCCAGGATATTCAGGATCAAGCAGGCCATTCCGGTAGCGGCTATACCTTCTTCAGCCACGGGGAAGGTTTTAAAGAAGCTAAACCAGGCATTTAAGGAGTTTATAACCGCATCCAATGTTATCGAGACTTCTTTTAATAATATGGGGGCTGTTTTTCACCCGGCCATAACCATCCTTAATGCTTCCAGGATTGAATCCACCCTGGGAAACTTTCAGTTCTATATAGAAGGGGTAACCCAGTCTGTGGCCAGTATACTGGAGGCGGTAGATGAGGAGCGGGTAAAGGTTGCCCATAAACTGAACTGCCCCAATGTTTATTCGGCTATTGACTGGCTGTCCATGGCCTATAATGTGGTTGAAGACAATCTTTTTGATGCCATACACAGTAATCCGGGGTATGTGGGAATAATGGCTCCCAGGACTACCAATGTAAGGTATATAACCGAAGATGTGCCCATGAGCCTGGTGCCCATATCCGAGTTTGGGAAGATTCTGGATGTGAAGACCCCGATTATAGATTCACTTATAAACATTGCAGACTCCATATTTAAAAAAGATTTCAGGAAGATGGGAAGGAACATGCAGACCCTGGGCCTGGAGGGCTTAAGCCTGGCCCAGATTAAGGAAAGATTAACAAAAGGCAAGACAGGAGAATAAGCAGATGAAAAAGATACTGGGGGCAAGCATAGGAAGCTGCGTGCATGTTGCCGGAGTTATAAATTTTTTAAACCTTGCCAAAGAGCAGGGCTACCAGACTATGTTTTTAGGCTCTGCATGCGGTTTGGAAAAAATAAGGGAAACAATTGAAGAATATGGCCCGGACATAGTGGCGGTAAGCTACAGGCTTTCGCCGGAAAGCGCTTATCCGCTGTTTAAGCAGTTTAAAAGGCAGGTTTCAGATAAATACAAGGGGATATCCTTTATACTGGGCAGCACCAAGCCGGTGGCAGAAAAAGCGGAAAGGCTCAATGTATTTGATGCTGTTTTTACCGGAGAGGAAAGCAGGGAGGAGGTACTGTCTTATCTCCGGGAAGGGGAAAAGAAGGAGGAGGCCAGGAAACTTCCCCAGAGCCTGGCAGAGAGGGTTATGTTTCTGTCTCCTTTTCCGATTATAAGGCACCACTTTGGCCAGCCCAGCCTAAAAGATACCATAAAGGGAATAGAAGAGATTGCGGACAGCAAGCTTATTGATGTGGTGTCCATAGGGCCTGACCAGAATACCCAGGAATTTTTCTTCCACCCTGAAAAAATGGACCGCAGCCAGGACGGCGCGGGCGGGGTTCCCCTGAGATCCGAAGAAGATTTTAAAAAGATTTATAAGGCTACCCGCAGGGGTAATTACCCCCTGATGCGCTGTTACAGCGGAACCAATGATATACTGAAGATGGCCCGGGTGCTGGCTGATAATATAAACAATGCCTGGTGTGC
>JBNJCW010000073.1:0-8393 GCA_051744345.1 Actinomycetota bacterium | reverse complement strand
TAAGCTAAAGAAGCGCTTTGGGATAGAGCGCTTTGTTGCCGCAGGAGACAGGGGGATGCTCACCCAGGGAAAGATTGATAAGCTAAAGGAGGCCGGAGGCATCGACTGGGTTACCGCCCTAAGGAATGTCTCGGTTAAAAAGCTGGTAGAAGAGGGAAGCCTCCAGCTATCTTTGTTTGACCATATGAATCTGGCAGAGATAACCTCCCCCCGTTATCCTGGGGAGAGGCTTATCGTTTGTAAAAACCCCTATCTGGCCCAGGAAAGGCTTAAAAAAAGGCTGGAGCTTCTTTTAGCCACCGAAAAAAAGCTTGATGAAATATGTAAGAGGGTATCTTCAGGAAGGCTAAAAGAGGAAGCAAAGATCGGCCAGGCAGTGGGAAGGGTATCTAACAAATACAAGATGGCCAAGCATTTTAGCTTTGACATAGCCAAGGGTAAATTTTCCTATAAAAGAAAGCGCCAAAGCATTGCAGCCGAAGCCGCCCTGGATGGGTTCTATGTACTTCGAAGCAGTGTCCCCAAAGAGAAGTGGCCGGCAGATAAGCTTGTATCAAACTACAAGAGCCTATCAGCCGCAGAGAAGGCTTTCCGTACCCTAAAGGGTGTGGATCTTAAGGTCCGGCCTATCCACCATCGTCTGGAAGATAGGGTGCGTGCCCACATCTTTTTATGCATGCTTGCCTACTATGTGGAGTGGCACCTAAGAAAAGCCTGGGCGCCCCTAATATTTGATGACCAGTTTCCGGGTGCACACCAGGATGGTTCCCCGGTACTTCCCGCACTTCGCTCTAAAGATGCCCTTGCTAAGGCATCTACCAAAACCTTGGCTGATGGGACAGCGGTACACAGTTTTCAGACTCTTCTCTCAGAGCTTTCTGCCATGGTTAAAAACGATGCCTGGATACCATCTATCAAAGAAATTCCCCCTTTTAGCCTTACCACCAGGCCAAACAAAACCCAAGCCAAAGCATTTGAGCTTTTAGGTCTTAATCTGGAGAAAAGAAAAAGTAGACATAAAAAGAGCTCTGAAACCGGCTAAATGCCCGCTATTGCTGAATTTCTCTATAATTTTTACAGGAACTTCGGTTTATATCTTTGGGGCGGCAGAAGTATCTTGAATTTTTGATGATAGCAAAAAGATTGGCCAACCTTTTAAACAAAAAGTCCTAATATATGTAAATCAGGGAAGGTCATCAAAGAAACGGATACAGGTATTAAGCTAGCCAAAATCCCAAACCCGTATCCGAAGAAACCTTAAGCAGGCTGTCAATTTATCTAATTTTCCTAAATGCCACATGCCGGGATTCTTTATAACCACCCATTCCGGCAGGCCAAACCCGGTTACAGCAGTCCGGGCAATAGCTTTATTTTAAAGCTTTACTGCATAAAAATCTGCCGGCTTAACCTGCTGCATATAAATATAAATGCAGGGAATTATAATATCCTACGCTACTTATCAACCTTCCTGATGGGGGCAAAGCTTCCCAGAAGGTGCTTAAGGCCAACACTTTCAAAATCCACATCAAGTTCAGCATCTCCAGAAAGTTTTTTTACCTTCAGTACAGTTCCCCTGCCCCATAACTTATGCTCCACAATATCCCCCTGGTCAAATTCTGTATGAGTGCTTGCTTCTTTCTTGCCGTAAAATTCCTTTTTTTTGCCCTCATCCCGGAGCAGTTTTTCCGGTATCTCGGCCAGGAACCTGGAGACGATACCGTGTTTTGTATTTCCGTAAATACTGCGGGCAGCTGCAGAAGTTAAAAATAATTTTTCTTCTGCCCTGGTCATTCCCACATAACAGAGCCTTCTTTCCTCTTCCAGTTCATCCAGTGAAGCCATGCTTCTGGAATGGGGGAATATTCCTTCTTCCATGCCTATGATAAAAACAACCGGAAACTCCAGTCCCTTGGCATTATGCAGGGTCATCAGCACAACCGCATCCGAGTACTGGTCGTAATTATCAATATCTGTAAGCAGGGAAACCTCCTCTAAAAACGCACTTAACCTGGCAAGGCCTTCCTGGCTTTCATCAGCCCTCTCTTCAAACTCCCTGGTAACCGTCAGGAGTTCCTTAAGGTTATCTATCCGGTTAAGTGCATCTATGGTATTTTCTTCTTTGAGCTCTGCCATATATCCCGTATCTTTCCATATTTTTTCCAGCAGGCTGTCCAGCGTATTATCTTGCCCGAAGTCTCTGAGTCCGGCCATAAAAGATATAAAAGACCCTATCCTTTCCTTCACCCTGCTGGAAAGATAGGGAATCTCATCACACCGGTGGAAAGCTTCACAAAAGGTCAGCCTGTTTTTCTGGGCATATTTTTCTATATGGGATAAGGTTTTTTTGCCAATTTTACGTGAGGGCACGTTTACTATTCTGGTAAGGCTTACCACGTCTTTGGGGTTTACAGCAAGCTTGAGGTAAGCCAGCATGTCCTTTACTTCCCTGCGGTCGTAGAACCTCAAACCCCCGTATATCTTATAGGGTATGTTTTGCTTTATAAACTGCTCCTCTACCGCCCTGGACTGGGCATTTGTGCGGTAAAATACGGCAAAATCTTTATAACTTTTGCCCTTCTTTTCCCTGTATTGCTGGATTTTGGAAATGATGAAAGCAACCTCCTGCTTTTCATCTGAAGCCTTATACCTGGAAACAGGCTCCCCCCGAGGGTTTTGGGTCCACAGTTTTTTTTCCTTCCTGTTCTCATTAATTTTTATCAGGCTGTAAGCCGCATCCAGTATGCTCTGGGTTGAACGGTAGTTCTGTTCAAGCTTTATCACCTCAGTGCCTGAGAACTGGCGGTCAAACTCTATGATGTTTTTGATTTCTGCTCCCCTCCAGCTGTAGATGCTCTGGTCATCATCGCCGACCACACATATCCTTTTATGCTCCTCAGACAGCAGCACAACTATCTGGTTCTGGGCCTGGTTGGTATCCTGGAATTCGTCTACCAGTACATACTTAAACTTATCCTGGTATTTTTTCTTAACCTCAGGGAAAAGTTTAAGGATATCCACCATATACATCAACAGGTCATCAAAATCCAAAGCATTGGCCCTATAAAGCCTGTCCTGGTAGGACGGATAGATTTTTGCTACCTGCCTTTGGAAATAATCGGTAGCTTTCTCCCGGTAGGTCTCATAATCAATCAGCCTGTTTTTAGCATCACTTATTACCGCACCTACAACCCTTGGTGAGAACCTTTTTAAGTCCATATCCTTTTCCTTAAGGCACCGCGTTATAAGCTTCAGGCTGTCTTCCTGGTCATAAATTACAAAATTCCCAGACATGCCCAGCTTATCTATCTCCCGCCTCAGCACCCTGGCACAGAAAGAATGGAAGGTGCTTACCCACATTGACTCCCCCACCCTTCCTACCAGCTCAATAACCCTTCTTTTCATCTCCCGGGCAGCCTTATTGGTAAAGGTTATGGCCAGTATATTAAAGGGATCTACCCCCTGCTGGTCTATAAGGTAGGCAATCCTGTAGGTCAAGACCCTGGTCTTTCCGCTGCCTGCCCCGGCAATAACCAGCAGCGGGCCGTCGATTTTTTTTACAGCTTGAATCTGCTGGGGGTTAAGGTATTTTTCTAAATCCAATTGGGTCCAGTTATCTGATTTTTTTATTAAAAATTTCTGCAATCTTGGAAACCTGGCGGAGCATTTCTTTAAGCTGTTTGGGGTTTAAGGCCTGCTGGCCGTCACACAGGGCTTTTTCCGGGTTGTTATGGGACTCAACAATCAGGCCGTCAGCTCCCACCGCTACTGCAGCCCTGCTCATTGGTATCACCAAATCGCTCTGGCCTACCGCATGTGAAGGGTCAACAATGATGGGCAGCTTGCTGAATTTCTTGATAACCGGTACCGCCGAAAGATCCAGGGTAAACCTGGTATTGGTCTCAAAGGTCCTTATCCCCCTCTCACACAACACAACCTCGCAGTCTCCCTGCTGAGTTATATACTCTACCGCCAGAAGCCATTCCTTAATGGTAGAGGCCCAGCCCCTTTTGAGGATAACCGCTAAATTCCTCTCATTGGCTACCCTTCCCACCTTCTTAAGCAGGGCAAAATTGGACATGTTCCTGGTTCCAATCTGGAGGACGTCTACGTAGTCAGCTACTTCCTCCACCGTTGCCGCATCGGTTACCTCGGTTACCACCTTTACCCCGTACTTTTCACTGGCCTTTTTCAGCAGCTCGAGGCCTTTTTTCTCCAGGCCCTGAAAGCTGTAGGGTGAGGTCCTGGGTTTGTAGGCCCCGCCGCGTAAAAAATTCAATCCTGCATCTTTTACCTGGCAGGTTATGGTCTCCAGCTGTTTCCAGCTCTCCACAGCACAAGGCCCGGCAATAACGGTTACATAGCCTTTTTTAATCAATTGCATATCCTTTTTATCTTCCATAAATATCCTGGGGATTTTTTAATCCAAGAATTTTTAATATTATAGATTAACTAAATAAAATTTCAACCTTATCAAAGGTTTTCATCTTTTTCCAGAATCTGCACATTGCGAAGAATTGCCTCAAATATCTGAACTATATTGTCATTATAGAGGGGGCCTTTATTGTACTTTACTATATTATTGATTAGCTCTTCTTCCCTCCTGGCATCATAGAGAGGGACATCCTCTCTTTCTTTAAGCCTCTTTACTTCCAGGACCACCTTTGCCCTCTCGTTGAGGTATTCCACAAGTTTTTTATCTATCTGATTTATCTTTTCCCTGAACTGACTTAATTTCTTCTTAAAATCATCCATGCTAAGCACTCCTTAAATAATTTCTATTCCCATTCAATGGTACTGGGCGGTTTTGAACTTACATCATATACTACCCGGTTAACTCCTTCAACCTCATTTATTATCCGGTTACTTATCCTCTCTATTATATCATAAGGAAGCCTTACCCAGTCCGCGGTCATTGCATCTTCACTGGTAACCGCCCTTATGGCTATTGGATAGGCATAAGTCCTTTCATCGCCCATTACACCCACACTTCTGATGCACAATAGCACTGCAAATGACTGCCATATTTTCTCATACAGGTCTGCCCGTTTTATCTCTTCCAGCACTATCAGGTCTGCTTCCTGGAGTATGGCAACTTTTTCTGCGGTAACATCTCCAATTATCCTTATGGCCAAACCCGGGCCGGGAAAAGGCTGCCTCCATACTATGTCATCCGGCAGTCCCAGCTCGGCACCAAGTTTTCTGACTTCATCCTTAAAAAGCAATCTCAGGGGCTCAATAAGCTTTAGCTCCATATCTTCGGGAAGCCCTCCCACATTATGGTGGGATTTTATCCTTGCCGCATCCCGCGTACCGCTCTCTATAACATCAGAATACAAGGTTCCCTGCACCAGGTAGTCCACATGCGCGATCTTTTTTGCCTCCTCTTCAAAGATCCTTATAAATTCATTGCCTATTATCTTCCTTTTCTGCTCCGGGTCGGTTACATTTTTAAGTTTATTAAAGAATCTGTCCCGGGCTTTTACTGATATGAGGTTGACCTTAAAATTTTCCCTGAAGGTTTTCTCTACCTGTTCGGCTTCCCCCTTCCTGAGCAGGCCGTGGTCCACAAATATACAGGTAAGCTTATCCGCCACCGCCTTGTTTACCAGAAGGGCAGCCACGGAAGAATCTACTCCTCCGCTTAAGCCGCATACTACCTTACCTCCCTTTACCTTCTCCCTTATCTCGGATACCCTTTTTTCAATTATGGATACCGTAGTCCAGCTGGGGGTGCATTCACATATATTGAAGAGAAAATTCCTGAGGATATCCATGCCTGAAGGGGTGTGGATAACTTCTGGGTGAAACTGTATGCCGTATATCCTGTCCCTGTCATTGCCTATCCCGGCAATGGGCAGATTCGGTGTGGAAGCAATAACCTTAAACGGTTTTGGCACCTCTGCCACGCTGTCCTTATGGCTCATCCAGCAGGTCTCTACCGGCTTAAGATCATCAAAAAGCGGTGAGCCGATATCAAGGTTGACCTCCGTCTTTCCGTATTCATTGCTGCCGGTAGCGGTGATTTTTCCTCCCTGGAGCGAAGCTATAAGCTGCATACCGTAGCATATTCCCAGTATAGGTACCCCCATGGAAAAATATTTTTTGGAGACAGCAGGAAACTTGCTGCTGCCCAGACTGTAAGGGGACCCTGAGAAAATAAAGCCTTTGGGTTTTTTAGCCAGGATCTTATCCATAGGCGTATCGTAGGCAACCAGTTCTGAATAAACCCTCAGTTCCCTGACCCTTCTGGCAATCAGCTGGCTGTACTGGCCGCCAAAATCAATAACCAATACTGAATCAATGCCTTTTATAGTCCTGTTTTTCATAATTTATTACCCCATACCCACTTTTTGCTCTCTCTGGTGCATTTTTCCTTCCGTTTTTATGGAAGGGGCAACCAGTACCTCTGCCCTCTGGAAATCCTTTATGTTCTCATAACCGCAGGTGGCCATAGAGGTTCTAAGTGCCCCGAAAAGATTCAGGGTGCCGTCATTTTCAAAAGCCGGGCCAACCAGTATTTCCCGCAAGGTGCCCGCTATATCTGTTTTTATCCTGGTGCCCCTGGGAAGCTCTGGATGGAAGGTTGCCATACCCCAGTGGTATCCCCTTCCGGGAGCTTCCTTGGCCCTGGAAAGCGGAGACCCTATCATAACCAGGTCCGCTCCACAGGCTATAGCCTTGGCAATATCTCCCCCGGTCCTCATTCCTCCGTCCGCTATAACAGCAATATATTTGCCCGTCTCTTCCAAATGCCTCATCCTGGCTGCAGAAGCGTCAGCAATAGCGGTAGCCTGGGGAACCCCTATACCCAAAACCTGCCGGGTTGTGCACGCCGCACCTGGGCCGACCCCTACCAGCACTCCCACCGCGCCGGTCCTCATAAGATGGAGGGCAGTGGAATAGGAGGCACAGCCTCCTACTATAACCGGTACTGGGCACCGGGGTATAAACTCTTTCAAATCAAGGGGATTTTTGGTCTTGCTGACATGCTCCGCACTTATAACTGTGCCCTGTATAACCAGAATATCCAGCCCTGCATCTATTGCCAGCTTATAGTACTTTTCAACCTTCTGGGGGGTAAGGGAAGCACTGCAGATAACTCCGGACTGCTTGATTTGCTTAATCCTCTTTACTATAAGTTCTTCCTTTATGGGTTCCTCATAAATTTCCTGCATCTTCCTGGTAGCTACAGCAGGCTTATAACCTGCAATTTTTTTAAGCTGGGCATCCGCATCCTCATACCTGCACTGTATGCCCTCAAGGTTCAGCACTGCTATCCCCCCAATCCTCCCCATCTCCCTGGCCATGGTAACATCCACAACTCCATCCATAGCCGATGCCAGACAGGGAATATCCAGCCGGTAGCCCCCGATAGAAGCTGAAATATCCACATCCTCAGGATCCCTGGTTCTCCTGCTGGGCACAATACTTACCTCATCAAAACCATAAGACCTTCTCCCTGTTTTCCCTTTGCCGATTTCTATATCCATCTAAGCCCCTCTCCCCTTAATTTTTTTCTCTTCTTTCCTTATCAATCTCTTTATATTGCTCCTGTGAGTAATTAAAGCTAAAACCGACCACACAATAGTGGTTAAAACTATTATAGCCGGGTAATTAAAAAAATAGAATGAAAGCGGGGTAGCCACTGCAGCTGCTATGGAAGAAACGGATACTATCTTAAAAATGAAAAAAAATATGGCAGCTGCTGCCAGGATGGTAAATATGGGCGCTATCCTGAAATAGGCTGGCTGGCCGCTAAAGGGAAAGGCGCAGATGCCCACAATTACCCCAAAAGAGGTTGCGATGCCCTTCCCTCCTTTAAATTTAATATAAACGGGAAAATCATGGCCTGCTATAACTACCACTGATACAATGCTGGCCATTACAAGGTTCTGGGGGTATATAAAGTAGAGGGCCATCATGGGCAGAAAACCCTTCAATATGTCCACTATTATGGTCAGTATCCCTGCCCCTGCGCCAACAGTCCTTGCTACATTGGTGCCCCCTACATTACCGCTGCCTTCTGTCCGGATATCAGCGCCTTTTTTTAACCGGTAGATTACATAAGCAGTTGGGAATGCGCCAAAAAGGTAGGCTAATATTACAAATAAAGTTTTATAAAAAAAGGTTATACCCATTTCAGGCTCTCTTCGGTTACAAGTTAAAAAAATATTACTATAAGTTTCTAATTTATTCAATTTGAAACAATTTTTTGCATAAAAAAAAGCTGGCCGTTTGGGCCAGCTCTTTTTCTCTTTTACTACATTGGAGGCATTCCGCCAGGCATTCCGCCAGGCATTCCGCCGCCGCCGGGCATAGCCGGAGCTTTCTCCTTCTCCGGTTTCTCCGCTATTACCACCTCGGTGGTAAGCAGGAGTCCGGCAATGGAGGCT
>JBNJCW010000072.1:0-8572 GCA_051744345.1 Actinomycetota bacterium | reverse complement strand
AAAGACTATAACTTTATAAACCTCAACAGCGATTTTGCAGTGAATTTTGTAATGGAATATGAAAAGGTTGACCTTATCATAATCAGCAGGGGTATAGGCGATATAGATAACATATGCAGAAAAGCCCAGAAGAAAAAAATAAAGGTTTACAAGATAGGCAAGGACCTTAAAGAGCCTGTAAATAGAGCTGAAATCGAAAGGGTGCTGGACAGGGAATACAAAAACAAGGTTGAGCATCCCGGGGAGAGGAAAATTAAAATATCAGACCTGTTGTTCAGGTTTGGCCGGGCAAGGACAGAAGCTGGCGTACCGGAGGAAATGGTAGCAAAGAAAGAAAAGGATGAACAAAAACCAGCTAAGGTAAATAGGGAAAGGCTTAATCCTAAAACAGATTCTTTTACCAATCTGCCAGTGAGGGCAATCAAACAAAAAATTATCGTGTTTGCTAAAGCCAAGGGAGGTGTGGGGAGCACAATTCTGTCTATTTATCTGGGGTTCTGTTTCAGAAATTTGAAAACCCTGTTAATAGATTTAAATTTTTCCCAAGGGGGAGGTGATACAAGTTATTACCTTAACATACCCAAATTCCCCAATATAGTAAATTTCACCTCTGGCTATAATGGCAAATCGATAAAAGAATCAATTATAAATTATAAGGACGGCTTTGATATACTGCAGGCGCCGCCTACCGTGGACCTTTCCAAAATGATTGAACTGCAAGACATTTACAGTATGGTGGATATAGTTAAGAAAAAATATGACATCATTATTTTTGATTTACCCAATATTTTAAACGACTTAAATATGGGAGTTATTGATCTGGCAGATATACTGGTAATGGTTTCCGACAGCTCGGTAGGGAGCATTGGCAGGCTATCGGAGCTGAACAAGCAATTTGAATACAATGACTTGCACAAGATTCTGGTACTGAATAAACAAAATCCGGAGAGAAAAGCTGAAATTAGGGAGTATTATAAGGTTTTCTCCATACAGGATATTTTAACCATAGATAATATTGGCTTGCTGGCAGATAAATCTGATTTTTCTAATTTTGATTTTTCCTCTGTAGGTAAGCTGGAGAACTTCAGCAGCAAGATCTTAAATTTATTAACTACCATACAGGTGATAAACAAGTGAATAATAGAAGGTATTTAATCTTAGCGGTGTTGGGTGCTCTAATTATCGGGGTTAGCTGTTACCTTTTTTTAAACAGTTTTATGGACAGGGTGGCTATCCTTGTATTTTCAAGGGATATAGAGGAGGGAGAAGTAATAGGTGCAGATGACCTGCATATGAAGCAGTATTATAAAAATGGGTTACCGGATAGCTATATGACTGATAAATCAGAGGCTGTAGGCAAGAAAATTTTTATGGACCGGAACAAGGATGATTTTATTTCAAAAAAGATGCTGTTAGAAGAGGAAGACAGAAAAGTCTCTTACAATCTTAGAAAGGATGAGGTATTGATTGCAATAAATGTTAAAGCCGTTGAACCTGTCCTGGAGCAGCTTAAGGCTGGAGAAAAAATATCCATAGTTTCCACTGTAAAAGATACATCTATTATAAAAGCCAGCACCCGCATACATCCTGAAAGTGAGAACACGGAAACAATTATTGCACCGGGAAAGTATATAGACAGGAATACTTTTAACCTTTCTAAGAACATACTCTACATTGATGGATATATAATGATAAGGAATTTGGAAGTTCTGGATTTGGAAAAAATTGCTAGCCCGGACCAGAATATTTTAGCCGCAAGGGAAGACAAAGAGTCTGTAAATATTTACTTAAAGTGCGGCATACCGGAAGCACCGTATATATCAGCTTTAGCCAGCAATGAAAAATTTAAGATAATACTGGAAGGTGCTGGTTAAATTGGGGACAGATAGGACCCTTAAGGATACGGAAGGCAAAAAAAGATATATAATTTCGGTTATATCCAATAAAGGTGGAGTGGGGAAAACCTCAATTGCTGTTTCTCTGGCTTTTTGTTTTGCTAATGATCTGGGCAAGACTCTGTTACTGGAATTAGACAGCTCCCCGGGAGATATGGAAACCCTGTTTGATATTGGTAGTGACTGCTCCCTGGAAGTAGCCATCAGGTTCCCTGAAAATTATAAGAAGAATGTTAAAAATGTTTGCAGAAATCTGGATGTATTAAAAGGATTCTCAAATCCTATTGTTGCTGAAAATGTAAAGCCGGAGGCTACAGGTAAATTAATTGAATTTATAAAAAAAGACTACCCTTACATAATCATCGATACCCAGACAGTAATAAATGGGATTATCCTGGATTTATTAAGGACTTCAAATATTATTTTAATAATAACCGATTACTCCATTGAAAGCATATCAAGGATTTCAAAATTTCTAGATATGCTAATTAATAAATTTTCCCTTCCTGTAGACCATTTTAACTTAATTGTGAACAAGAAAAAATTATTTGACCTATTTAGAATATGGGATATTTCCAAAATATTGGATTTTCCCATATCCGGGTTTATACCTTTTGACAGGAAATTCAGTAAAAGCAATTTTATGCTGAACCGGAGAAAAATTTTTAAATCAAAATTTTTTAAGGAAACCAGAAAGATATTAGAAGGAGCTATAAGGCATGGGGCTGGCAGAAAGGCTGAATAATAAAGTAAAGTTAAATGAAAGCCAAAAAGAATTTATATTGAAAAAGGTTAGGGAAGAAGTAAAAAGGAAAACTAACTTTTTTAATACCTCTTTTGTGGCTAAGAAAGATTTTAAGGAGAAAGTGTATCTATTGCTGACCGAGATCGCTGAGCAAGTATATCCCCAAAGTGATTTCATGATAGAAGATGAATTAATTGAGAGGTCGCTTTCTGAAATATTTGGCCTGGGGATACTGGAAAGATACCTTATGAAAAAAGATATTACGGATATTTTTATACAGGACAGAGAAATGATTGTAATAAAAGAGGGCAAGAAAATAAGCCTGGGGGAAGTTTTTACAGACAGCGAAGTTAATGTTTTGATTGATAAAATAAAGGGCTATGCCAACAAAACTATCGACCAGAGGATACCTTTCCTAAATACAGAACTTTTTGACGGCAGCAGGTGTTCGGTGGTTATTCCTCCGGTTTCAGATAAAATCTATATCTCTATACGGGTTTTCAACTGCCTTGATTTTGGCCTTGGAGATTTGCTGAATGCCGGGATGTTTGGCAAGAAAACCTATCATCTTCTAACTGGTTTAGTGAAGGAAAACAGGAATGTATTAATTGCCGGGTCAATGGGTTCAGGCAAAACTACTTTATTGAACACTCTGGCCAAACTGATACCTGAAAATGAGTTTATCAGCATAATACAGGACGTCCCGGAGATAAAACTGGAATCTCATCCTTATGTTAGGCTGCTCACCACCAGGCCGAAATCAAGGGAGATTGATAATGAAATCAATCAGGAGAGACTGGTATATGAAACACTGAGGATGAAAGCTGACCGGATAATTATAGGAGAGATAAGGAACTCTGTAGCAGCTTATCAAATGCTCCAGGCTCTTAATACCGGGCATCGGGGGAGTTTTTGTACCATACATGCGGATTCAGCTTTAGATGCCCTGCTGAGATTGGAAACCCTGGCGATGGAGTATAAGGAAAACATAAGCGAAAATGTGGTAAAAAGGCTGGTAACCAGGTCAATAGATAATGTTATTTATTTGGAGCTGGAAAGAGATGAGGAATTCAATATCAAAAACCGAAGGTTAAAAGAAATCATGGAAATAGGAAAAAAGCTGGATAATAGAGGTGAATACAAATTAAATTATCTGTTACAATAACCGCTATTTTTTCCATAGGGTTACTGTATATTTTTTTGGCAGCTGCTCTATATTTTATGGGGAAAAGAAAAAATATTATAGACAGGATAAGAAGGCCTTCCAGTTATCCCGCTTCAAAAGAAACAGATGAGGGTTCAATAAAAAAAATTAATTTATGGCTTAACAGAAACAATCTGGGGTTTAGTCTTAAAGAGTTCTATGTGCTGCTCCTTATAATTTCAACTTTACCCATACTTGCCGGGCTTCTTTTAAAGCTTAACCTGATAGCGTGCTTGGTGTTGTCTCTTATCAGTGTTTTTTCCTTCTTTATATTTATAAAAGTTAAAAACAGCAGGGAGAATATTAAAAAAGAAGAACAAATGGAGCAATTTTTAATGGATCTTACCGCTAATCTCTACAGTAATCCTAATGTCATAAAATGCATAGATAAGGCGGTTAAGGATATTGACAATCCCCTGAAGAGAGAATTTGAAATGGTGGTGGATGAAAGCAGGCGCGGAATTTTACTCAATAATTGTTTGAAAAACATGATAAGGAGGAATAACAGCCAGCTTATAGAGATAATACTGCTGGGATTTATTGCTGCCAATGATAAGGGGGTTGACCTGGTCAGTTTTTTAGATAGCCAGATTGAGTACATAAGGGAAAAGAGGTCATTAAAAAATTATATAAGAATATTAAGTTCAGGCCCGAGGTACACCTCCTATCTGATTATGCTTATTCCCCTAATATCCATACTTATTATCAGTTTCATTAATGAAAATTTTGTAAAAATGATGTTTTCTGGTACAGGCCTTGCAGTAATAATATATGCGATTTTTAGCTACATTACAGGAATTTTACTTATAAATAAAATTGTTAACCTCAATGAAGGAAGAAGGCCCTAGGTGCGGATAGCAATAGTCCTGCTGCCTATTCTAATATTTATGTTTATGTTTTTGGCGTTTGTTTTTTCAAGGCACCTGGACATGAATGTAATATTTAGAAAAATTGAAGGAATGAATAAGAAATTTCCGCAGAATAACCAAAAACCGAAATTTTATGAGGACTTGAAGCTGCTAATGGAACATGAAGGAGGAATTGAGATATTCAGGGTAAAAATAAAAAGTGTTGAAAATATCCTGGTGCTGCGCATATTAACGGCTTCGGCTTTTTTTATTGTATTAAATCTGTTAGGAATTATGCTTTCCCAGAACTTATTATTATGGTCGCTGATGGGTGCAGCAGTAATGTTCTTTTTGCCTGTAGCGATGATTAAGGGCTTGATAGACAGAAAGGCAAAATCAATCCTTTTTGAGTTACCGGATGTCATAGAGATAATCTCATCCCTTATCAAGGCGGGGCTTACCCTTGATGAATGTATAAATTATGTATCTAAAAACTATAAGGGCAGTATAAGTGATTTGTTTGCATTGTTTGAGATAAAGAAACTTGAGGGTCATACAAGAAGTGAAGCATTTAAAATTATTTCCAGGCTTTCGTTCTGCAATGATTTTAAGACGGTAATAAAGATAATGGCACAATCAGAGGAGATAGGCAACCCCATAGCAGAGGTCCTAAATAATTTGTCAAAGTCTTTAAGAGACAACCAGCGTGACCAATTGAAGATAAAAGCAGAGAGGCTGGAGAGCAATTTGGTTTTAATCATATTTATCTTTTTATTCATACCCATGCTTATGATTTTCCTGCTCCCGGTTTTACCCCAGTTAAAACTATTATTCTAATCCAAAGGAGGTTTGCATGCTTAAAAAATTAAGAGAAATATGGTTCAGCTCCAATGGTGCTACCTTGATTGAAATAGCGCTGTATATAGCTTTAGTGGTTATAGTATGCATAAGTGTTGTTTCTGCGCTGGGCGGAAAGCTGCAATCAGTATTCCAAACCATTATAGATAATTTATAATGATTGACCTTAAACAACAAAGGGGAAGCATGCTGCTGGAATTGGCATTAATCCTGCCACTGCTTCTAACTGTTCTGGTAGCAATTATCCAGTTTGGCTTTATATTAAATGCCAAGATTGCTGTTAATTCTGCTGCTTATGAAGCGGCCAGAGCAGCAACCATGGATGATGATCCGCAGGGTGCTGCCCTTGCAGCCGTTGAAAACTATCCCGGATCTGCTCTGCCGGGATGGAATTTTAATGACCGGCTGGGTGCTTCCATAGAACTAGAAAGCCATGACCCCGGTTATCCTGTAAAGGTAGCTGTTAAATACAGGGTACCTATTTTTTTCCCAAAGATTTTTTCCTTTCCAAATATTGATAATGGCAATTTTGTTGTTTCGGGTTTTAGCATTATGGGAATCGAGGAAAAAGAGTGATCTAAAAACGATAAAGCAAATGTCTGAGCGAACTAAAATATAGGTCAGGGGATTATTTTATGTTCAAACTAAAAAAAATATTATTAGCTTTAGGTGTATCATGTTTGGTATTTTTTATCTCAGCTTCACTGAACAATAAAATTTTATATGGCGACAGCTGGCTGAAAAGTGAAGGCAGCAGCGAAAAGACATGGATAGATACATCCTATTGGGATTACAGAAAAGTATTGGTAGAGGATGGCTACTGGGATAAATATAATGCGAAGAGATGGGTTGACCGGAGCTATTATGTTACTAAAAATGAAAAGGTCTGGGTTGATACCTCATATACAGTAAATCAGGGGTACTGGAAGACAGAAAATTACAGCGTGTGGGTTGAATCGGGGTATACACATTATTATCAGGCAAAAAAATGGGTGGACACATCACATTGGGAGACAAGGTACCGAACCGTTACCAAATGGATTCCTGTAAATTTAACCGTTTACTCTGGCTGCAGCAGCTATGGGTGGAACACTTACTCTTTTGCTGCTAAATATGCCGGTACTGTTGCCATCAGATATAATGGTTCAAGGTATTTAGCTTACAAGTATGTTATTGATTACAGGCCGATATATGGCGGAAGGGTGTATGCGGTTAAATATCATTGTTACAGGAAAGAAACCAGGTTGGTGGAACCATACAGGGTATGGGTTAGCTCAGGATACTGGAAGACGTATGTGGATAGTTACCATGTTGATACATCGCACTGGGAAACCAGGGCCAGGAAGGTATGGGTTGATACTTCATATAAGGTAAAACAGGGCCATTGGGAGTACAGGCCAGTTCGGGTGTTAGTAAAGGGCGGCTACTGGGAAGAATATGAAGATTACCGTTGGGTGGATACCAGCTATCATGAATACAGGAAGGTGTGGGTAACTGATGGATATTATGCTGAACCCTTAAAAGGAGGGCTGGTGGTTAGAAAAGAGCCAAAATACATATTTACCAGATGGCATAAAGACCGGGAGGGAAGGGAAGCAAGAATGGATTTGGATATAGAGTGGGAAGCAGAAAATGGCGAGATAGGCAAAATAATTGTTTATCAGGATGTAAACAGATATGGCGGCCAGGGTACAGAAAGGGTAGATATTTACCATAAGGAAATTAATCCATCCTCCCGGGGCACCATATCTGCTACTGTTAAATATGACCACGCAGGGGATGAAGAAAGCATGGTTCATGTATTTTTGTATGGAACAAATAATGATGTAGCTCATGTCTATTTCTCTAACCCTGTAAATGGATACAGATCGATAAACCTTAGAAGCGGAGGTACAAACTCCAATCCAGACCAATGGTTAGGCGGAAATGATTTTGGAGAAATTAAATTCTGAATTCAGGCAGAGGGGCTCAGTATTGGTAACCATAGCCGTCTTAATGCCCGTATTTATTCTAATGATTGGCTTCATAATTGATATAGGCCGGGCTTTTACCTATAAGGCGGACTTAAATAAAGCATGTATGATTGCAGCTGAAGAAGCCGCTAAATGTATCGATATGCAAATTGCCATGGATGAGGGCAGGACTGTTCTGGATGAGCAATTTAAAGATGTACTCCTTCAATATTTTGGAAACAATATACAAAAAAGCAGATCTTTAAAATTGAATTCCCTGGATTATGAAATTATTGACAGTATGGACAACCCCAGGTTTATAAGGGTATTTTCTGAAGCTGAAATCAATTGTTATTTCTTAAAGGCGGTTGGAATTGATATCATAAGGATACATTCTTCTGCTAATGGCAGGATCAGGAAGATAAAGTAAATCTCTGCCTTCTTAAATAAGCTATCTGGCAGGCCGTGCAGGCTAAAAGGCTATAATTAGGTTTAGACCGGATGTGGTGGCAGCGCAGAATCTTCTAAACAACAGTAGGGTCTTTGGATAAGGTTGTTTTGCTTCTAAAACCCAATTTAAGGATTTAGTTCTACAGGTGAGGACAAAGCATTTATTAGCTGTTTTCTATCAATGTATTTTTGCTCATACATAAGAGCAAGAACCATATTGCGCCTGGCTATTGAAAGTTCAAGGTTATTCAGGGGCGAATAAACCTCAGGAGCCCTAATAATCCCCGCCAGAAGTGCTGCCTGGGAGAGGTCAAGTTCACGGGGCTGGATCCCAAAATACAGCCTGCTGGCTTTTTCTATTCCATATGCACCCGAACCCAGATAGATGGTATCAAGATACATTAGAAGTATTTTTTCCTTGGAGTATTTTTGCTCTAGCCAGATTGTCAGATAAGCCTCTTTTATCTTTCGGGATAAGGTCCGTTCGGGACCCAGATAGGCATTTTTTACATATTGCTGGGAAATGGTGCTCCCCCCTTCCCTTACCCTTCCTGCCCTTATATTGGACCATAAAGCACCTATTATCCTCCTGTAATCAAAGCCCCTATGTTCATAAAACC
>JBNJCW010000071.1:0-8722 GCA_051744345.1 Actinomycetota bacterium | reverse complement strand
TTATCTTCTCCTGAAGACAAACCCAAAAAATAGCAATACTATAATTATTAGCCAGAATAAGGGGTTGGTCAGCAAATCTTTCATGGGTTCATATTCAATTCTGCCAAACCAGTCATTAAGCAGTGATTCCAGCCACTGGTAAAAATTATCAAATAGTTCCTTGATGTTTTCTTCAGAAAAAAAATCTTTTAATGCTTCCATGTTTTTACAATTAAATAGTTCTTAAAAAAACCACAAATTTTTTTTATTATAATTTAGTAGAATGTTATTATATTTCCTGTGAAATTTAAAGTGTATAGTTAGGGGTGAGATATTTTGAGCTATTTCAAGCTTAAGGAAAGGAAAACAAACCTAAAGACAGAGATCGCAGCAGGGATCACTACTTTCATGACCATGTCCTATATCATATTTGTTAACCCGGCCATACTTTCCCAGGGAGGGCAGACGGGTGTATCTTTTGAGAGCGTAGTAATGGCGACATGCCTGGGGGCGGGGCTTATGAGTGTGGCCATGGGCGTTATAACCAATACACCTTTCGCCCTTGCATCGGGCATGGGGGTAAATACCATAGTTGTTTTTACCCTTATATACGGGCTTGGCTTAAATTTCAGCCAGGCTATGGGGATTATAGTAATTGAAGGCATTATGGCAGCTGTCCTGGCCCTGACCAGGTTAAGGAAAATGCTCATGAAAGCCATTCCCCTGGATCTAAAATATGCCTTATGCGGAGGAATCGGGTTTTTTTTGGCCTTTACAGGGGTCCAGCAGGCAGGATTTGTGGATAAGGACCCGGTTACTGTATTAAGGCTGGGGGATTTAACTTCAGGATATGCATTGGTGGCTGCCTTCGGCCTGGTTTTGACTGCTTCCCTGGCAGCCTTTAAGATAAAGGGGTCAATACTTTTGGGGATATTGGGCACTGCCGCCGCTGGCCTGGCCTTCAAGGTTGTGCCCCTGCCCGAAAGGATATTTGCCGTACCTACTGCCGAAAGCTTCCAAACCTTTTTTCAGGCAGACCTGCCTGGGTCCCTGTGGGCCGGAGGGATGGTAAACATAGCTTCGCTGGTAATGGTGTTTGCCCTGTTTATGACCGATTTTTTCAATACTCTGGGAACAGTTATAGGAGTTGGATCACATGCAGGGCTTATGGAGGAGGACGGCAAAATTCCGGGGCTAAGGAAAGTGCTTCTAATTGACGGCCTGGCTACTGCAATTGGCGGCTTTTTGGGAGCAGGCTCTGTTTCAGTTTACAGGGAGAGTGCTTCAGGTGTATCGGATGGGGGAAGGAGTGGTGTCATGCCTGCGGTTACCGGATTTCTGTTTTTGCTGGCTGTGTTTTTTGCACCATTGATTGCGGTAGTAGGCGGCGGGATAGAGGTCGGCGGTATGTACAGGTATCCAGTTACCGCTCCCGCCCTTATAATAGTGGGATTTCTTATGATGAGGATGATAACCAGGATAAATTTTAAGGATTTTGATATTGGGCTTCCCGCATTTTTAACTGTTGCAATTATGCCTTTTACCTATAACATATCTTATGGCATGGGTTTTGGCTTTATAAGTTATACTGTTATCAAGCTTATCAGGGGAAAACACAGGGAGCTCCATCCCCTGATGATAGTAGTAAGCGCCCTGTTTGCGGCTGGATTTATAGCAGAAAGCATTATAAAGAGGGCCGGTTAACCAATAATAGGAGAAGATAAACTATTTTAAAATGGAAACGGTAAAGCTTGTAATATTAGATATAGGAAACGTCATATTAAAATTTGACCACCGCATAACCTGCAGCAAGCTGTCAGCCTATTCGGATTACAGCGAGGATAAAATATATAGTATGGTGTTTGAGGATAACCTTTTTTTCCTCTATGAACAGGGAAAAATTTCTTCAAAGGATTATTTTAATAAGGTAAGGGACAGGCTTGGCCTTAATATAAGGTATGAGCAATTTTATCCTATATGGGGAGACATATTCTCTATAATAGAGGAGATGGAAGAGGTAATCTTCAGCCTGGAAAGAAAGGCAAAGCTTTATGCCCTTTCAAATACAGATGAGCTTCATTTTCTGTACCTGAAAAATAAGTTCAGCATATTTGAGCATTTTAACCAGTCTATACTTTCCTATGAAGTTGGGGCCTGCAAACCGGATAAAAAAATTTACAGAAAGGCATTAGAGACAGCTGGCCTGCCTGCTTCCGAGGCATTATTTGTTGATGATATAGCTGAAAACGCTGAAGCCTTTAGAAAAATGGGTGGCAAGGCTGTTGTTTTTAGGGGAGTGGATGACCTGAAGGGACATTTTAAAAAATACAATCTGCTGTAAGAGGAAAGTTACAAAAACCAAAAAGGAGGCAGAGCCTGCTGCGGAAGGGTGCCCAGGGATGTTTGGGGTACAGGAGATAAACATACCGGCGGCCGTATCCCCGTATCTGATTTCAGGCTCCTGGCGGGGGCAGGAAGGAAGATAAATGAAAGGGCTTACCGCCAGAAGAAAAGATTATCTTTTGATATAAAGGCCTTTAGGGTTGGTGCTAAGTATTTTGGCGGCAAAAGATACGGCTTCATCAAAGGTGAAATAATTATCGGCCACTCTACCTAAAAGTACCCCGGCAACGGCGGCACGGGCATTTTTCTGAGCAGCATAGGCTCCTTCCAGAAACATGTAATCTCCCCCAAAACCAAATATCTTGTTGGCAGGGATTATCTCAATTAAACGGTCCAGTATATCCATATAGAGCTTTATGGATACATCAGCTATCCAGCACATATTAAAATAGCAGTTGGAATACATCTTAACCATGGCAATAAGCTTATCGGTGTAGGGGTAGCCGCTGTGGAAAATATCGAACCTTGCCCTCCTGTATTTGGCTATTATACCTGTAAGAAAGGCAGGGTCAGAATTCCTTATGTCATTTAGGTCGCTTTCCAGAAGGCCGGTATGTATCTGTATGGGTATCCCCAGGCTGATAGATTTTTTTATGCAGTAATGGTACATAAAATCCTGGAAGGGTTTGACCTCTTTTGCCCAAACACTGTCGCTGTGGGAGGTAAACCGGTTAAGGTTTAAAACTTTTAGCAGGCTTTTTTCTGCCTGGGCTGAAGTGACGTCCTCAAAAGTTATATCCCTGAAATATGCGCACCCGATCTTTAAACCGTAAAGTCTGTCTTTCCTTTGTTGAAATATTTTGTCTACAAGGTTGGTAAAATCTTTCAGGCCGTAGATATTCTGGCCGTATTTTTCTTCAATGAAATTTAATTTCTCAATGGAGTTTATGTCAAAAAGAAGGTCTGGCCTAAACACAGGCAGAAAGTAATCCGCGTCCGGCTCTGTACGGGTAATGCCGTGATGCTGTAAAACATCAAGGTCGTTTAGCATGTACTCAATATTTGCTTTTTTTCTTATTATCTCTTCGTAGAGGTTCTTATTCTGGTTTTCAATCATCCTGGCGGTTACCTCTTTTACTGAGTCAAGGGTAAGCTCATGGGTATCATAGAGGTCTGCAAGGGCGCTGGTTATTATCCTGGAATAGGCGGTATTTTTTATATTGTCCCAGTGGGGGGCAAAAAGCTTCCATTTTTCTTCCACGCTGGCTGAAGGGTCCTGAAGTTTCTGGCAGTCCCGGGGATCCATTCCTGAGGAAATGAGGTCTGTGGAGGAATAGTGCTTAAAAAAAAGAAAAAAATCTATTGGCTGGCTCCTTCTTTCATACTCATACATAAGGTGTTCATGGGTATCAAATATAGCTATGTCATTGATTGACCGCTGCATCTCGGCTGAGCGTTTTTTATCTTCCATATCCCTCCCTTATTTGTTAAAAATTGTACCCTGTTGAGCTGCAGGATTATAGGGATATTTTATGAAATAATGTTTTAAAAGTAAAAAAAAATAAAAAAATCCCTTATAATCTCATTTGTAATCTATGACACTTTATATGAAAGGAAGCATAATGGCACAAATTACCAATGAAGAGCTTAAGGAAGGCAAAAAACAGCTTGAGGGTGTGGTCATACTTTGCTGGATTCTGGCCATAATGCTGGGCTTGAGCCTACTTTCCAACCTATGGTCTGCGCCCTTTGATTTTTTTGAGGCTACAGGGTGGAGAACCAGTTTTGGCCCCAGGGTACTTTTTACCATATTTGCAGGTATAGCAGGAATCCCGTTCAGGATGATTTATACCCTGGTGGCTCCTGCTTTATATGCTGTGGAGCTGGTAGGCATATACCAGAGAAGATCGTTTGCTGTGCCCCTGGGCAGGGCAGTACTGGTGGTTACCATGATATTTTTGTTCCCTATCGGGACAATTATAGGGGCCATAGTGTGGAAGAGGTTTAATCATCCTGCCTCAAAAAAGTATCTGAATTATGAGGATTAAAAAAAATAGTATGCATTAAAAGCCCGGGTATAGGATTTATTAAAGCATCCCAGCTTTACGGCCGTAAAGGAAAAATGGCAGAAAAAAATAGGGATAAATTAAGATGAGCGAGCAAAAAGCAATAAACATGGTCAGCCGGCCTAAGACTGGAGAAAGCCTGGGAAAAGACCTTAAGGCTCTGGGGATAAGAGAGGGCATGGTGCTGCTTATGCATTCTTCCCTAAGCTCAATCGGCTGGGTATGCGGTGGGCCGGTAGCATTAATACTGGCTGCAGAAAATGTGCTGGGAAAAGAGGGGACCCTGGCGATGGCCACCCATTCAGGGGATCTTTCGGATCCCAAACTCTGGTCATCTCCTCCTGTGCCCAGGACATGGTGGGAAACCATAAAAAAGACCATGCCTCCTTTTTATACAGATATTACCCCTGCCAGGGGAATGGGCAGGGTTGCAGAGTGTTTCCGCAAGCAGGAAGGGGTGTTAAGGAGCAGCCATCCGCATTACTCATTTTGTGCCCGGGGAAGGCTGGCCAGGAAAATAACAGGAGAGCACAGCCTTGATTTTGGTTTGGGAAACAACTCTCCGCTGGCAAAAATTTATCAGGCAGGCGGCTATGTTCTTTTGATAGGGGTTGGACATGAGAGCAATACCTCCCTGCATCTTGCAGAGTACAGGGCAGATTATCCCCGTAAAAAGAGGATGCAGGTGTGGGCGCCTGTAATAGAAGGAGGAAAGAGAGTGGAAAAAAATTTTATGGACATAGATCTTGACTGTGGTGACTTTGAACGTGTGGGCAAGGATTATGAGAGAGATGTCCGCTTAGCCAGAGGCAATATAGGCAAGGCCTCCGCCAGATTATTTTCCCAAAGGAGCCTGGTGGATTTTGCTCTAAAGTGGATGGAGAAACACAGGAGATAGGATGGCTGAAAACCGGCACCATAATATATTGAAGGTTACGGTAGGCTCATATGCCCACGGCCTGGCCCGGTCCGGAAGTGATAGGGATTTGAGGGGTGTTTTTATAACCAGGACCAGGCACCTGTTAGAATTGAAGCCTGATAAAAAAGATACCAAGCGGTTTGAAGGCGATACCGACATTACCTGGTATGAGGTATGGAAATTTTTACTCCTGGCTACCAGGTGCGTGCCCACTATCCTGGAGGTATTTTTAGCGCCGGTAGTGTTTGAGGATGATTACGGATCCAGGCTAAAGGCTATGTTCAGCCATGTTTGGAGTTCCAAGGCGGTAAGGGATTCTTTTATTGGTTATGGCAGAAACCAGCAGAAGAAATTTTTAGAAAACAAGGACGGCAGGGCAAACAAGTATGCGGCTGCCCATCTAAGGGTTCTATATAACGGCTACCAGCTTCTCAGCACAGGTAAAAAATTTGATGTAAACCTTGCCGGCAGCCCGGTATATGATAAGGTAAAAAAATTTAAGCAGGGGGACTATACGCCCGGGGAAGTGGTGCAGGAATGCTGGGAATGGGAACAGAGGCTGGTGCAAGCATACCGAAATTTCCCGGACAAGGAAACCAATTTCAAGCTGGTGGATAGATATTTGCTGAAAGTCAGGAAAGATTTTTGGTAGATGCATGCAGCAGAGAAGGTTTATGCTTGAATATCAATCATTGTTTTTGTCCCTCTCTTCCCGGTTAAGAAGTTTTTGGGCCAAATCCTTATCTTCTTTTTCTACCATAAGCAGCACCCCTCCTACCAGCTGCTGCGAAGGGTACATCTGTCCGGCGTCATCTGAGGATATATAAGATTTTATCCCGTTGCTTTCCAGATAAGACTTTGCCATCTGGGCTTCCATCCTGGAATTGAAGATTTTAATTGTTTCTTTCATGTTGCTATCCTTATATTACAAAGTGGATTTTATTGCAAATAATTTAAATTTTGTTCCCAAAGCTGTCCAAATTAACAGATCCATTGCAGGGGCAAGCAGGGGAAATGAATAAAAAATATATTTTATTTTCAATAAACATATTATATTATTATTATCATAAATATTGATAAAAAGATGGAAGGAAAGAAATGGATGATTATACGGGTAATACGCCGGAGAGGATGCTGCTTACCGTAAAGGGAGATCGGGCCAGTATTGACGGTAAGTTTATCATTTCCAATTCCATAGAGATTGACTGTGAAGTAAAAGGGGAAATGGAAGTGAATGGGGAATTAAAGATTCAGGAGAAGGGATTTGTGAGTGCGGACGTTAAGACAACCGACGCCATAATAATTGGAACCTATGAAGGCAGTATGGAAGCGAGCGGCAATGTAGAAATAAAGGAAACAGGCGTGGTTACTGGAAGCATTAAGACAGATTCCCTTATTATAAACAAGGGAGGCATATTTGACGGCAATGTAACCAGGATGTCAGAGGAGAAATAGGTTAACTTGTTTGAGAATATTTTAAATTTAAGTCAGGCGGTGTTTAAAATTGGATAATTTTTCAGGATTTGAAAACCAGGACTTCACTTTTTTCATTGATATGCCCCGGGATTATAAAAGGGTCATAAAAAAAAAGATGGCAGCCTATGGGGAAAGTGTTTACGGAATGCTAAACCAGCAGGTTAAGTCCTCTTTTAAAAGGAACAGGATGGCCAGCATAAAAGATGAGCTGCCCCGGGCAATGTACAGCATAGGGAAAGCTTACCAGGACAGGACACGGTTTCAGCTGTGCGGCCTGGCTATAATTCTTGACCGGATAAAGCTTTCCTTCAGTGCGGTAATAAGAGGAGGCTCTTTTAGGGATGATAAGCCGGTAGGCATGTTATACAGAAAGATTTCAAGGGATCCTGAAAGGTTCCTGGAGCTGCTTTCCTCTTACGGAAATGATTATTTTTTAAAGATATTTAAAAGGGTGCCTGCAAAAGGGGATAAAATAAGACCCGGTTCTGAAAAATGGCTGCCCCTCTCCCGGTTTAATCTGGGTCTGGCAAACTTTGAAATGGTTGAATACATACTGGCTACACTGGAACAGGAAAAACTGCCTGGTCTGCAGCTGTCCTATGGGATAGAAGCAGGCCACAGCTTGCTGCAGAAACCTGAAGAACTGGTAAAAAGAGGGGTAAGGGTAATAGAAAATGAATATGGATTTTTAATGTATCTAGAAAATTAGGGGGTTAATTTTTCTAAAGCTTTTTTGTAATCTTCTGACTGGGGTTTCATGGTTACTGCTATCTTAAGCTGACCTATGGCCCTCTTTATTTTCCCCAGTTTGGCCAGGCTCAAGCCCAGCCCGTAATAAGCAAAATCATTGGCGGCATCAATCTCTACTGCCTTCTGGAAATTATCCCTGGCAGGAGAGTAAAAACCGCAGTTATAGTATGCCCGGGCCAGGACTTCCCTTATGGAAGCCTTTTCCGGCTCCTCTTCCTTTGCTTTTTCCAGGTGCATGATTGCATGGATAAAATTGTTTTGTCCTGCTAATTTTTTTCCTTTTCTAAAGTGATAATATGCGCGGTTCATAATTTTCTTATAATCATTTTCCATCTGCTTTTATAAGTTAACCAAAATTGATAGGAATAGTAAAGGGGTGTGCAGGCAATGGAAGCAGAAGAAATTTTTGCCGGCCTGTTTGGGATAATGCATATTTTTACCAAATGCGGCCATCCTTTTAGAAGGATTGTAATCCGTTGCTGAGGGCTTTGTCACGCTTATAATTAAACTGGCAGAACTGAGGCTCGTATTTTTTAGATTTTAATATCCTTCCATATTTGTTAGTATCATTATGAGGAGGATTTAACAGTTGTTAAATAACTACCAAAATCTATTAAAAATAACCAGAAAAGACTTAACTTTTATTGAATAATGTATTGTAATATGTATTGTAATATAAGGAGTATTAAATGGAGATTAAAAAATTGACCAAAAAATATGCAATAGTTGATGGAGAGCAAAATACGGTTCAACGAACCGTTTGATGAGTTGCCTTCTAAAGAGGAATTTAAGAGATAGCTAAAGAATATAAAAAAAATATTGGAGAAAACTCTTGCTTCTAAGGATAAGTGATATAGAAAATAAATATAAACTCACCCATAACAGTCTTAAAGAATGGGAAAAAGGACTTTTAAAATCTTATAAGACTTCTGGCGGGCATAGAAGATATTTAGAATCTGATATTAAACAGCTATTGAAAATAGACAAGACATCTTCAAGGGTAGCTATTTACGGAAGAGGCTCTACAAAAAAACAAGAAGATAATTTAAACAGACAGGTTGAAAGGTTAAGGCAATACTATAAAGGAAAGGGATATGATGACCCCATTGAATTTATTGAAATAGCCTCTGGTTTGAATGATAGAAGACAACAATTCCATAAGATGATCGATGCTGTAATTAGAAAAGAA
>JBNJCW010000070.1:0-8855 GCA_051744345.1 Actinomycetota bacterium | reverse complement strand
TCCCGGTAGAATGCTTTGGCCGGTATCCCTCCGGGAAGGCCGTCAGGATAGCGGGTAGGGATATAATACATATCCAGGGGTCCTGCTATCTTAAACAGGCTTTTAAGGCTTTCATCATGGCCGGCGGCATCATCCACCAGGTCGGCAACCGAATGTCCCCATACCTGGGGTTCTCCCTTATGGAAAAGGTATGCCTTCAGCATCTTTTCCGCTGACTGCTGGGAAAGGAAACAGGCGATATTATACCTTTGCCCTTTAAGGTTGAACTGGGCATCATCAAGGTCCTGTTCTGCCTGCAGCAGCCACCTAATTGCTTCCTTTTGCCTCTTTTTCATAGATAAGGGTCCCTTTCCCGGCTACGGCCTTTATAAAGTCGCTTTCTTTGAGCAGGGATTCAAATTCCCGGGGAGTGTAAACCAGTATGTCTATGGCTGTTCTTGGCTTTATGTATGAATAGACTTCTTCCAGCCTTTTAAGAAACCTTTTATCTGTTTCCTTTATAATTATAAGGTCAATATCGCTGTCAAAACTTATATTGCCGCTGGCTACTGAGCCGAAGAGGATGATTTTTTCCGGGTCCAGCTCCTTTATTCTGGCTATTATCCTTTTAAGCTCGCAGTCCAGCTTCTGTTTTCTCTTTATGTGGTTTTTATCTAGTGGCGGCATGATTAAAAATAAGAAATAGGGATATCTGCCGGAGAGGCTAAAAGCCTTTTATACTCTTCATTTAATTTAAGCAGGGTAACCGAGCAGCCCTCCATATCCAGCGAAGTGCAGTAATTGTTTACATAGGTTTTATGAACCTTTATGTTCTTCTCCCTTAAGATATTGTGGGCAATTCCTGCTGCTATGTACAGCTCTCCTATCGGTGTGCCTCCCAGGCCGTTAATCATCAAAGCAACTTCATCCCCTCCGGCAAAGGGAAGGTCTTCTATCACGGCATCAGCCAGGGTTTTGATGATGATATTGGCCCTTTTATAGCTGGTTCTTTCTCTGCCCGGTTCTCCGTGAAGGCCTACACCAATTTCGATTTCATCTTTGCCCAGCTCAAAGGTGGGCGAGCCCTTCTCCGGGGTGGTGCAGGGCTTTAGGGCAAAACCCATGGTCCTTATATTATCATTTACTTCCATTGCCAGCTTTTTAAGCTCTTCCAGGTTTGAGCCTTCTTCTGATTTCGCTCCCACTATCTTGTATACCAGTATGGCTCCAGCAACTCCCCGCCTTCCGGCAGTAAAGGTGCTGTCTTTTACAGCAACATCATCATTGATTATCACTGTTTCTACAGTGGGCCCCCCTTCAAATTCAAGCATCTCGCTGGCCATTTCAAAGTAAGCCCTGTCTCCCGTGTAGTTTTTTACCAGGAAAAGAACTCCCCGGTTCCTGTCCACCATTCTTGCTGCATCTACTATGGCATCAAGGGTAGGGGCGGCAAAAACAGGCCCTGCACATGCTGCATCAAGCATTCCTCTGCCCACATAAAAGGCCTGGTCGGGCTCATGCCCGCTGCCGGAGCCGGATATTATACCTACCTTGTTCAGGTAAGGGTCTTTTCTATATACAATCCTTTTTTCGGGTATCAGCCCTATGCTTTCCGGCCTGCTGTCCTGGAGGCCTTTGAGCATCTCATATACTACATCTTCTGGTTTGTTTATTATTTTTTTCATACCTATCTATCCCAACCCTTTAGATTTTAAATAATCTAATGCAGCTTCAAACATCAGATAAATTACCACAGAACCAGGGTCCTGGTGGCCTTTACTTCTCTGGCCCATATAGGATGCCCTGCCTTTCCTGGCGGCAATATCAATGGTGGCTTCAGAACCCTCTTTGGCCGCATTATAAGCATTTTCGATAACCTGGAGCAAATTGGTGTTGCCTTCGGATACAGATTTTTTAACTGATTCGACTGCAGGCTCGAGGGCATCAACCAGCGTTTTGTCTCCTACCCGGGTATTTCCGCCCCGCCTTTTAATAACAGTATTAGCAGCATCCAGGGCATCAGCTATGTCCTGGCCGCCTATATCTGCCTTTTCTGCAATGCTTTTTCCTGTTTCCAAAAAACCGGTGCCCAGCATTGCCCCCGATGTACCTCCTATGGTATAAGCAAGGGTAAATCCTACTTTTTTCAATATGTCTCCCAGCTCCAAGGAATACAGTTGGGCTAATTCCTCTTTTACTGCATTAAAGCCTCTTTTTATGCCTATCCCGCAATCTGCATCTCCCACCTGGGAGTCAAGTTCGGTAAGCATTTTTTCTGCACCTATAAGTTTATTGCTTATGGCCTCTATAACCCCTATAAGGGTTTCTTTTTGGGTAGCCATTTTGCTCCTTGTTTTGGTTTATACATTTAAATAATTATAACAGATTAGATATTTATAAAAAAATAAAATTTATGTACCTTTTGCCGGCAGCCTTATGTTTTTTTACAGCTTTGTCCTGATAATATATATGGATAAATTTTAGCTGCCCGGTATGCAGGTTAGTTTGACAATTTGAATTTTAATAGATATACTCATATACATAAAAATACAATAAAGTCATAGCAAGAGGTAAAAATGGTAGAAAGAAAGCAAGACTATTTCAGGGTCCCCATAACCATGCCATCATCCATGGTATCTTTCTTGGAGAATATGGGTATAGAATGCAAGAGAAGCGGCGGCCATAAAATTGCTAATACCGAAATTGTAAGGAGCGCTATAAGGCTTCTGATGGATCTTGATATTGATATTACCGGTATTAAATCCGAGGAAGAGCTTGAAGCCAGGATAAAGGATGCTGCCAGGCGTTACAGGTAGGTTTTTGGACCAACAATCTTAAATCTTCTTATTTTATGCATTTATTTTAATTATTATTATAATTATAATAGTGGGCAATGCCTTTATATATGGAGTTTTTAAATGACGGAAATTAAAAAAGACCTTTTAATAATAGGGGCCGGCCCTGCAGGGCTGGGGGCGGCACTTTACGCCAAACGTGCAGACATAGATTTTGCCATTGTTGAAAAACAAATGCCCGGCGGGCAGATAGTCAATACTGAGTTCATTGAAAATTACCTGGGATTCAGCCGGGTATCGGGCTTTGGCCTGATAGAGAATTTTGTTAAGCATTGCCAGAACCTGGAGGTGGAGGTTTCCCAGTACTGCACTGTTGAAACAGTAGAGCAAGCGGAAGGCGGGGACGGTAATCTTTTCAGGTGCAGCATTGCTGATAGCGATGATTCCTATGTTGTTCGTTCCATTATTCTGGCCAGCGGGGCCAGGCCCAAGATGCTGGGGGTGGAGGGTGAAAAAGGGCTGATAGGCAGGGGAATTTCATTCTGCGCTACTTGTGACGGCGCTCTGTACAGGGACAAGGAGGTAGCGGTTATTGGCGGGGGAGATACTGCTGTTGAAGAAGCCCTGTTTCTGGCCAAGTTTGCAAAAACCGTATACATCATACACCGCAGGGATGAGCTGAGGGCGGTAAAGATACTCCAGGAGCGGGCTTTTGAAAATAAGAGGATTAAGTTTATGTGGGGCGCGATTGTAGAAAAATTTATGGGCAGGGAAAAGCTTCAAAAGATAGTAGTAAAAAATGTAAAAAACGGCCGGACCAGCAAAATGGATATCCAGGGAGTGTTTGAGTATGTAGGCTTTGAGGCAAATTCGGGCCTGGTAAAGGACCTGGTAGACCTTGATCCGGACGGCTTTGTAATTACAGATAAGTACATGAAGACATCACGTGAGGGCATTTATGCAGCCGGTGATGTAAGAAGCACGGCACTTAGGCAGGTTATAACTGCGGTTTCGGATGGGGCGGTTGCTTCCACTTCCATGGACAAACACCTCAGGGGTTTGATGTAGACAATTTAGGCTTTTTAAGGCTTAAGCTTGTTAATGATTTAATATATTCATTGGATTAAGAGGCTGGTAACCATATTGGACATACTTAGAAAAAATCATAGCGGGGAAAAGGTGGTAGACCTGCAGAGGAGGCTAAAACAACTGGGTTATGATTTGGGAGGTTCCGAGATTGACGGGATATATGGACCCAGGACAGAGGATGCAGTAAAAAAATTCCAGCAGAAAAGAGGCCTTGATTCAACAGGTACCGTTGACTCACAGACCTGGCAGGAACTGGTGGACGCGGGGTATAAAATAGGAGACAGGATGCTGTACCTCAAACAGCCCCCGTTTAGGGGAGATGATGTGAGGATACTGCAGTACTGGCTAAAAACCCTGGGTTTTTATGCCTTTAAGGAAAACGGGATATTTTGTTCCCATACCCATGATGCGGTTATTGAGCTTCAGAAAAACCTAAACCTTGCTGCTGACGGTATTGTAGGGGGGAGCACGATAAAAAGCCTGGTTAACCTAAGAAGGATTATAGAATCACGGAAAACCTCAAATTTTCCCTTAAACAGCAGGTATGAATCAAGGAAAGAGCAGGGAATAGTTACTGTGATGCTGGACTACGGACATGATATTAATGAGCAGCAGCCCTATGGTTACTACCAGGAAAAGATTTATATCTGCAAAAGCATTGCCAATTACTGCAAAGGCTTTCTGGCAAAAAACAGCATAAGGTCTGCCCTTACTGTAAGCGACGATGAGAACCAGAGCCTTTTTCTGGAGGACCGCATAAATTATGCAAACCGGAGCGAGCCGGATATACTGGTAAGCATAAACCTGGGGTATTCAAAAGACGACGGTGCCAGCGGCAGCAGCTGCTATTATTTTAAAGGGCTGAAGTCATACTCCATAGACGGTAAAAAAATTGCAAATCTCGTACAGGATAAAATTGTTGGAAACATGGGCCTGGCTGACTGCAGGGTACACGGATGCAGCTACAGCATATTGAAGGAAACAGAGATGACTTCTGTGCTGGTAGAGCCTGCCTTTATATCCAATACCTTAGATAGGGAAAACTTAAAACAATCAGAGTACCAGATGAAGATAAGCCAGAGTATTTCAGAGGCAATAAAAGAGTTTATAAAGAGTTAATATGTACATAATCTACGATGACTTATTCTTAAAGCATGATCCGGGGATGATGCATCCTGAAAGCAGAGACAGGCTGCCTTCCATCCTGGACAAACTGAAGGGCTGGGAATTTGAGGACAGCTTAAGCTTTACCGGCCCCGGTCAGGCAGATCCTGATCTGGTGGCTCTAATACATGATAAAACCTATATCCATAAAATAGCCAGATTCTCTGAAAAGGGCGGCCATAACTATCTGGACGGGGATACAGTGGTTTCAGAATATACCTACCAGAGCGCCCTCCTGGCGGCAGCGGGAGCAGCAAAGGGGATAGACCTTGTATTTGATGCCGGCGGCACCGCCGCCTATTTTGCGCTTGTCAGGCCCCCGGGACACCATGCGTTTAGAGGCAGGGGGAGCGGTTTCTGTATTTTTAATAATATAGCCATTGCCGCTGCTTATGCCTTCAAACATTACGGGTTAAAAAAGATTGCCATCATTGATTTTGACGCCCATCACGGCAATGGCACCCAGGAGGTATTTTATAACTCCAGCAATCTTTTTTATATTTCCTTCCACCAGTATCCCCATTATCCGGGGACTGGTTATTATGACCAGACAGGTATTGGTGAAGGCAGGGGGTACAGCCTTAATTTCCCCTTTGCCCCGGGAACCGGAGAGGACAGCTATATTGCAGCTTTTTCGCAGGTTATAATACCCATGATGGAAAAATTTAATCCCCAGCTTATCCTGGTTAGCGCAGGTTATGATTCCCACCAGCTGGACCAGCTTGCTTCCCTTAACCTGGCCACAGATTCATATTTGAAGATAATGTATCTTATAAGCTACTTAAGCTTAAAGCACTGCGGTGGGAAAACGGGTATTATGCTTGAAGGCGGCTACAATACAGAGGTTCTTGGTGATTGTGTAAAACAGACCATACTTGGTTCATCCTCATATGCAGAAAGGAATACCGGGGAAATTACCGATATAATAAAAAGGGGCCGCCAAATTAAGGGAGGGGAATTGTTTAAGCAGATTAAAAGCATTACGGGTATCAAAGGTGTTTAAAAAATTAATTATATTTATAATATCTTTGGCGATGGTTTTCTCACTGGGGTGCAGAAGTTATGACAGCAAGGTGGATATCGGTTATTTTTTCAAAACCGGCCCCGAAAAGGCAGTCCTTGATTTTCTGCAGGCAATAGACGGCAAGGACCCGGCATATATTTATGATAACCTGCTGCTGAACAAGGATAAAAATAATATAAGCAGGCAAAAATATGTAGAAGAGTTTATGGGCCTGCTGGAAGATGTTAAAAAGATAGAGGTAATCAGGACTGTATATCTGGGATATGAAGCTAATATGAGCAAGGTGGTAGTAGAGTTTGAAGTAGCTTATTTAAACGGGGACTACAGACAGTACAAGAAATATATGTATCTATTGGAAGAAAACAATAAATGGAAAATAGTTTTTGAAAAAACGTTTATTTAATATATAATGTTATCTATAATAATATATAATAATTTATTATAAAAATTTTTAATCATTATGGGAAACATAATAATAAGGTTAACCTTGATTCCGGTTTTTGCATTTGCCCTCCTGGCTGCGGGGTGCAGCTGGCAGGGAGCGGGGCCGGAGGTAACCGCTCCCCAAAAAAGCGTTGAGGACATAGATACAGACAGTGCAAATAAACTTTTGGAGCTTATGGAAAAGGTGGTAAGCCCGCCGGTAATAACTTCACACAGCCATGATGAGGAAATATTTGCGGGGACACCAAACCAGCTTATCTTCCTGGAAGGTATAACAGAGGCAGGCAACCGCATAGAGGTGTATGTAAATGGCATGCTTAAGGCTGATACGGTAAGGGCCGACGGCAGCGGTTTTTTCGTGACCAGGGAAGGGGTCGAGATAGTTGAAGGAAAGAACAGGATCGAGGTTACTGCGGTTAATTCCGCAGGCAGGAAAAGCAATCCTACAACTTTCACCGTTTATCTAAAGGTGCCCCAGGGGGTTGAGTACTCTGTTTACAACAGTTCCCAGGAGCTTAAGGAAATATCGGATACCTATTTTATCAAGGAAGGGGACCCTTCGGTGTATATTACCGGCTACTACCAGCCTTCATCTGAAATCTATATCCAGGTAAACGGAAAAATTGTGAGGGAAAACATAACTGATGGAGCGGGGGGTTTTGAATTTGACGGCATAATGCTTAGGAAAGGTGAAAATGAGGTAGCGGTATGGGGCAGGACCCAGGATAATATAACCAGCAAGCCGGTTTTTGCCAATATACTGGTAACCAGGGACAGCAGCAGCCCCTATCCTACCAGCCTGAGCGGCTACTCGGATGATTTTGGCAATCACCTGACCTGGGCTCCTTCTGTGGATGGAAATTTCTATTCCTATAAACTGGTAAGGGTACAGGACCCCTGCTTGAATCCGGAGTACCCCGACCATGATGTTATCGCTACTTTCAATGAAAGGGGGGCGGGCATCTATACGGACGATGATGTGGAAAAGGGCAGTTCCTATTTCTATACATTGTGGACCCTGGATAAGGCCGGTAATGCTATTTCCAGCAATGTGCTGGCAATGCCTCCTCCCGTCTATTCTATAGATATTGAAAAGATGCCTCCTTTTGAAGATAATACAGTAGGCAGGAGGGAGTGGTATTATCAATACTTCAGGATAACCAATACAGGGAATGTAACTGTTGACCTGCAGCCTATAATGGTATGGATAAAACTGGCTCCTGAGCCAAAAGAGGATGAACTGCTCTGGCCTCTGTGGGAGGCCCATCTGTGGAATGCTGACAGCGGGCAGTATTACTATAGTGACCAGAATATAGAAAAAAGCTATATACCTGATTACTGGGCTATAGACGGCATTACCGAGACAGGTGAGGTGTATGAGTATGTATATGAAGATGAGGACGGGCAGGAAAAGACCATAGATGTGAGGGATGTGACGGTTAAAAGAACCCAGAGGACTGAAGGCAAGAGAGTCATGGTTACCACTACCTATACAGAAAATGCCAATACAGGTGAGGTTATAGAGCAGGAAACGAGCCAGACACTGGTGGAACCGGAAAAGATAGGGTCGGTAATAGAAAATATAGAGCCCGGCCAGTCGGTTGAAATTGCGGTTAAGGTACAGAATATAAGTGCGGAATACGGGGACCAGATTACGGTTCATTTCCATTTTGCGCCTGTTGACTGCGCCGGTTATTTCTTTACGGATGAAGAAGTATCAACTAGAGATATAACAATTATCAGCACAGGAAGGAATTAAACAGGAGGTTAAAACAGTTGCTAAATAATTACCAAAATTTATCAAAAACAGCCAAAAACTCTTGATTTTGTACCAAATAAATCTTATATTAAGCATAAAATGGAGATTAAAAAATTGACCAGAGAATATGTGATAATTAATGAAGAAAAGATATGGTTCAACGAACCATTTGAAGAAATACCCTCTAAAGAGGAATTCGAGAAATGGTTGAAGAGCATAAAAAAAGTATTGGAGAAATCATTTGCTTCTAAGGATAAATGATATAGAAAATAAATATAAACTTACCCACAATAGTCTTAAAGAATGGGAGAAAAAGGGACTTTTAAAGTCATATAAGACTCCGGGGGGACATAGAAGATATTTAGAATCTGATATTAAGCGATTATTAGAATTAGATAATGTATCTCGAAGGGTTGCTATTTATGGACGGGTTTCTACAAAAAAACAAGAAGATAATTTAAATAGACAAGTTAAAAGGTTGAGACAATACTGTAAAGAAAAAGGATATGATGACCCCATTGAATTTATTGAAATAGCCTCTGGTTTGAATGATAGAAGACAACAATTCCATAAGATGATCGATGCTGTAATTAGAAAAGAA
>JBNJCW010000069.1:0-8908 GCA_051744345.1 Actinomycetota bacterium | reverse complement strand
TGGCTGGGGAGGGAGGGTTCGAACCTCCGCCCTACGGTCCAGAGCCGCATGTCCTGCCACTAGACTACTCCCCAGAGCAAATACACATTATAATACCATATGGTTTTAGAGGCAAATCTATCCGGCTGTCTTCTTCAAATAGAAAATAAAGGTATCTCCTTCTTTTTCTATTTTTAAAAGCTGGTTACCGGTGGTTTTAGCCCAGCTTTTCATATCCGCTTCCGAACCGGGATCATCTGCAGACATTTTAAGGATCTGGCCCTTCTGCATTGAATTCATTTTCTTCCTGGCCTCAAATATGGGGGCCGGGCAGTACAGGCCCATGCAGTCAAGTTCCTGGTCAGCCTTTATATCATTCATACTTTTACTCCGCAGTTGGGGCATTTATCAATATTGCTGGAAACCGGATAGCCGCATTCTGGGCAGTAACTAATCCTTATTTTACACACCTCGCATATCGGTGATTCTTTTTCCTCTATGTCAGCATCACAAAACGGGCATTTACATATAATCTTTTTTTTATCTTCCATTATCACTCCTATTTCTTTTTCTTATTTCGGTAATTTTCAATAGCCTTACGAAGGGCATCCGCTCCAAGGTTAGAGCAGTGCATCTTGTTTTTGGGAAGACCGCCAAGCTCTTTAGCCACATCTTTGTTGGTTATCTTAAATGCCTCATCCAGGGTTTTTCCCATGGCAATTTCGCTAACCATGCTGGATACAGCTATGGCTGCCCCGCAGCCAAAAGTCTTGAACTTGATGTCTTCCAGTTTATCATCTTTTACCTTGATGTAGAAAGTCATCATATCCCCGCAGGTGGGATTGCCTACTTCGCCTATACCGTCTGCATCTTTTATCTCGCCCACGTTTCGGGGGGACATAAAATGATCCATTACCTTCTTGCTGTATGTAACCATAAATACCTCTTTTCCTAATCTCCTTTATATAAAGGTGACATCTGTCTTAATTTATCAATTATAGGGGGAAGGACTTCTATTACCTTATCAATTTCCTGCCTGGTATTAAATTTCCCCAGGGAAAATAATACTGAACCCTGGGCCATGGTGGGGCTTAAGCCCATGGACAGCAAAACCTGGCTGTTTTTTAGAGCCTGGGATGCACATGAAGAGCCGCTTGCTGCTGCTATGCCCTCCATATTAAGCAGCAGCAGTATTGATTCTCCTTCAATGTATTCAAAACTTATATGGATGTTGCCGGGCAGCCTTTTTTCGGGATGCCCGTTAAGCTTTACATTCTTTATGTTTTTCCTTATTCCTTCTATTAATGCATCCCTTAATTCTATAAGGTGCTTTCTGTTTTCTTCCAGCTCCTCTGCTGCTATTTCTGCAGCCTGGCCGAAACCGACAATGGCGGGGACATTTTCCGTTCCTGCTCTTCTTCCGCTCTCCTGGGTGCCTCCTATAAGGTATGGCTTGATACGGGTGCCTTTTTTAACATAGAGGGCTGCAGCCCCCTTGGGTCCATACATCTGCTGGGAAGAAATGCTGTAGGCGTCTACTCCCAGATGCTTAACATCCACCCCTATGATGCCTGCAGAAGCTATACCGTCACTGTGGAAAACTATATCTTTCTGCCTGGCTGTCTCTGCAAGGGCTTTTATGTTTTGTATGGTGCCCACTTCATTGTTTGCATGCATGATAGATACAAGCACGGTATCTTGCCTTATCTCTTTTTCCAGGTCCTCGGGGCTTACAAAGCCATACTCGTCTACGGGAAGAAGGCTGTAATCCCAGCCTTCTTTTTTCAGCTCTTTTAGTGGGTTCAATATTGAAATATGCTCAATACTTGAAGAAATTATATGCCTGCCCTTTGACTTAAGGGCCCTTGCCAGGCCAAACAATGCAAAGTTGTTTGATTCGGTTCCGCAGGAGGTAAAGTATATCTCATCTTCTGCTGCGCCCAAAAGCTTTGCTACCTTGCCCCGGGCATCCTCTACGGCATCCTTGGAGGCCTGCCCGAAATCGTGCAGGCTCGAAGGGTTTCCGTAATTCTGCATAAAAAACGGCTTCATCTTATCAAATACACTGTCATCTATGCGGGTAGCCGAAGCATTATCAAAAAATATTATATCTTCCATAAAGCATTACCTTCTTTCCTGTTTATTTTATAAATTTTAATTATTTTTTCAAAATAATTCCACTGGGAAAATATTAAAGGGTTAATAACAGATATATACGTTGACAGGAAAGTCAACAGGGCATAGTATAAAGGCATGCCTAAGAAAATGCATAGCTTCCGCCTGGACGGCAATCTGGTCAGGGAAGCAAAAGAAACTGCAGAAAAGCTAAGCATCTCCCTTTCGGCATTAGTCAGCCTGGCGCTGAGGGAAAAAATCAATAATGCTAAAGGGAAAAATAATCCTCTGGAGAAGATAGCAGGAGAGCTGAAGCTTTTAAGGGATTATTTTGAAAAATCTTCATCCAGAAAATGATTTTTCTTCTTAGAAGCTGCAGTTATTGCAGAAATCCCTGCTTGTGGCTACTGCTTGTATTTGAGGTAAGAAGTAAAAAATAATATAATTTAGTTGCTTTGGGTCTACATGTTTAAATAAACAGCAATACCGAAAGGGGCTATATTATGATTATCGGAATCGGGAATGTGGGAAGCACCTCCCTTAAAAGCAAAATCATTGACATTGATGACCGCAACAATATTAAAAACCTGGGCCAGGCAAACCTGGATAAGATCAAAACAGAAGGGGAGTCGAATTTTACCCATAGTGCGGCAGACAGCGACACCAGCACGGAAGTGGTGGATGTATGCGGCTTTGAGGACGGTATAAAACTCATACTGGACTGGTATGTTGAAAACGGGGCTATCAGCAGGCCGCAGGATATAGAAGCCATGGGGTTTAAGACCATTCTGGGGGTTAAGAACGGAGCGAATATGCTGACTCCCGAGATTCTTTCAGAGATGCAAAAGTATGCTTTTGTTGCCCCGGTCCATAATATACCCTATATAGAAACCATTGGCATATTCAACAGGATACTTGATGTCCCCATGGTAGGGGTTTTTGAGCCCTCTTTCCATTATTCGATACCCCGGTTCAGGAGGCTTTCCGGGCTGCCCTGGGAATGGTACCAGGACCTGGGGATAAAGAAGAACGGCTTCCACGGTTCTTCCCACCGGTACCTTTCTGCCAAAGCCTATCAGCTGGAAGGTACTGAAGATATCCGCCTTGTAACCATACATCTGGGAGGAAGCAGCTCTATGACTGCCCTTAAGGGGGGCAAGTCGGTTGATACCAGCATGAACTTTTCCCCAAACTCCGGGCTGCTGCAGGGCACCAGGGTAGGAGATGCCGATGCCACGGGCATACTTTATGCCATGAAAGAGCTTGGGTTATCGGTGGAGCAGGCCCAGGATCAGATATCGAATAATGCAGGCCTGAAAGGCACTGCCGGTATCGGCACAGATGACCTGAGGGAAATACTGGCAGCGGCTGATGAAGGAAACGAGAGGGCAGGGCTGGCAATAGACCTTTATATTGACGGAATAAGGAAATACATAGGCTCATTTGCCACCGTTTTAGGGGGGCTGGACTGCCTGGTATTCGGGGGAGGGATTGGAGAGAAAAGCGTTTATATGAGAGAGAGGATACTGGACGGCCTGGAGTTTATGGGCATAAAACTGGACCTTTCCAAAAATAAAGAGGTAAATGGGCAGCTGGGACTAATATCCTCGGATTACTCTATAGATTCAAAGGTAAAGATATACATCATACCTACCAATGAGGAGGTAGTTGTAGCCAGCTTTACCAAGAAAGTTGTGGAGATGGGCAGGGACCTTGAGCCCGAAGAGATGATATTCAGGCTTTAGTATTTATGGTGTGCAGGTATTTCTTTAGCCTGGCCAGGGTAAGGTCTTTTCCCAGTATTTCCATTGTCCCGAAAAGCGGGGGGCTGACTTTGCTCCCCCATAAAGCCATCCTTACAACCTGGGCATAGTTGCGCAGGCCTAAATCCATGCCTTCGGCAAGTTTTCTTATGGCCTGTTCAAGGTTTGCGGCAGCAAATTCGTCTTCTTTTTCTAATGCCTCTATGGTTTTTTTAAGTACCAGGGGGGCATCTGTTTTTTTGAGGTCAAAGAAGCGGGCTGCCTCCTCGCTGTAGGATACCCTTATAAAGAAGGGAGATATCCAGTCCATGGTTTCACTGACGGTCTTAAGCCTTTCCCTTATCAGGGGGACAATTTTTTTTATTTTTTCCTCCAGATCCCTGTCCCAGCCCTCAAGCAGGTCTTTTTCCTGCAGGGAGGATTTAACCTTTTCGGCGATAAGGCCTGCCAGGCGGTCCTGGTCCAATTTCCGTATATAGCAGCCGTTTAGCCATAACAGTTTTTGGTAATCAAACCTGGCAGGCTTTTTATTTATATCTTTTAGGTCAAACTTTTCTATAGCCTCTTCTACAGAGAAGGTATCTTCCTTTCCGCTGTAAGACCAGCCCAGCAGGGCCAGGTAATTCAGGATAGCTTCGGGAAGGATACCCTGCCTTCTGTATTCTTCAATAGAAACAGATCCATGCCTTTTGCTCAATTTCTGGCCGTCATCGCCAAGTATCATGGGAAGATGGGTAAAGCCGGGAACCGGAAAACCAAATAAATTATAGATAATAATCTGTTTGGGGGTATTGGACAGGTGGTCTTCCCCCCTTATAACATGGCTTATCTCCATTAAGGCATCGTCTACGGCTGCGCTAAAGTTATAGGTGGGCAGGCCATTGGACCTTAGGATTATAAAGTCATCCAGCTGCTTTGTGTTTACAGAAATATTTCCATATACTGTATCGGTAAATGATATGTCCTGGTTGTCTGGAAGCAGTATCCTTACCGCATGGGGCTGGTTACAGGCCAGCTTCTTTTCCATGTCTTTTTGCCTATTCAGGCAATGGCGGTCATACTTATAGGTTTTGCCTTTTTTTTCGGCTTGCTTTCGTTTCTCTTTTAAATCCTCGGGGCTGCAGAAGCAGCGGTAAGCTTTTCCCTTATCCAGGAGATTGCGGGCATATTCTTGGTATAATGCCTTTCTTTCTGACTGGCGGTAGGGGCCAAACTTTCCCCCCGCCCCGTATCCTTCATCCCAGCCAAGGCCCAGCCATTTAAGAGAGCCTTGAAGGCTCTCAAGGGACGGCTCTATATGCCTGGCTATATCTGTGTCCTCTATTCTTAAAATGAAATTTCCGCCGGTTTTTCTGGCAAACAGCCAGTTGAAGTATGCGGTCCTTGCGCTCCCTATATGGAGATGCCCTGTAGGGCTGGGGGCAAACCTTACCCTGGTTTTAGAGCCTTTGCTGTTCACCTGAAAACCTTCCTGAAAAATTGCTAATATTTCTTTGTTTTTAACTACAGCTATTTAATATACAATAATTGTAAAAATATTAAAAACGAAGAGAGGAAAATAATCATGATTAAGGTAGGATTTGTGCCTTCCCATCGGGTTCCCTTCGATATGCAATGGGCAAAGGATATGAGGGATAGGACCATTAAAGCAGTCAAGGACAATACGGACATAGAGCTTGTCTATCCAGAAGAGGACCTTACCCCAGAGGGGCTGGTATCCAATGAGCAGGATGCTAAAAAAACCATTGCGCTTTTTAAGGAAGAAGGCATAGATGCCTTGCTGATAGGCACCATGACTTTCGGGGAGGAGCTGCCCAACCTGCTGGTAGCGGAGGCTTTCAGCCATATCCCCATACAGCTTTTTGGAACCAGAGAGGGCCCCTTTACCGCTGACGGCAGCAGGAGGTCTGATTCTTTCTGCGGTACCATATCCACCGCTGCCGGCCTTAATCGCAGGAATATAGTGTTTGATTTCTCAGGCATATTTTTCCCTGAGGAAAAACAGTTCATGGAGGCCGTGGGGAGGTTTGTGCGGGCTGCACTGGCTTACAAGAATTTTATGGGGGCAAAGGTGGGGACAGTGGGCCCCAGGCCGGCTCCTTTTGAAACCTGTGCTATCAATGAAGTAAACTTAATTGAAAATTTCAGGCAAAAAGTGGTCCCCATAACCCTGCTTAAGCTTTATTCGGACATGAAGAAAAACAGTCAAATAAAGGAGGTGGCAGAAATAGCGAAGGACATTGAAAAAGAATACGATACCTCAAGGGTTGACAGGGATAGCATAATAAGGCTGGCCAAACTTGAGTACTTCCTTGAAAAATACTCCAGGCAGGAGGAACTTACAGGGCTGGGCATCCAGTGCTGGACGGCTATGCAGGAAGAGATAGGAGTGTCTCCCTGCCTGGCCATGGGAAGGCTGACTGATAGGGGCATAATGTGCGCATGTGAGGTTGATGTGCATGGAGTGCTCACCATGGCCATGCAGTATAACCTCTGCAGCAGAAAAGAGGTCCCCCATTTTATTGACTGGACCATTGCCCACCAGGAAAAGGACAACACCTTTTTTGCCTGGCACTGCGGCAATGCACCGGCGAGCCTGTGCAAGCAGGGGACCAGGCCGTTGGTGGAAAGCCATTCTGTGCTGGGAAAGATGCTGGGAAAGGAGGCCAGCGGGGGCACTGCAGAATTTGAGCTAAAAGACGGCCCGGTAACCATATGCAGGCTGGCAGAGGCCGGAGGCAGGTTCAGGATGCTTCTTGCCGGAGGAAAAACAGTTGAAGATAAAAGAAAACTCAGGGGCTCCTGGAAATGGATTGAAGTAGATAACCTTGATTATCTGTACAGGACCATAATAGAGCAGGGTTTTATACACCATGCTTCCATGATATTCGGAAACCAGAGGCAGGAGGTTAAGCTCTTCTGCAAGTTTGCAGGCATAGAGGTTGTAGAGGTATGATAAGAAACCTGTAAGGGAGGCCTTAATCTATGTTATAATTAATTGATTTTTGGGTATTGGTTTTTTTAGATTAAAGGCGAAATGGAAATTGCAAAGATCATAGGTACGGTTGTAAGTACCATAAAGGTAAGTAAAATTGAAAACACCAGGCTAAAAATAGCCCAGGTGGTCGATCCCTACGGCAGGGAATCCGAAAACTATTACCTGGTAGAAGATGCTATAGGTGTGGGAGCGGGGGAGACCGTGCTTCTGGCAGATGACGGGGATACGGTAAGCAGGATTGTGGGAAGGGAAAATGTTCCCATCAGGGCCTCGGTAGTGGCCAAGATTGATAATATTGATATGTATGAGTGATTATGGATATTGCACAGGTTGTAGGAAGCGTAACGTCTGTTTCCAAGTTGGAGCAGCTAAAACCGGTTAAGCTTTATGTGGTGCATATACTGGATAGCGAGCTTAAAAAGACCGGCAAATACGGGGTGGCGGTAGATACGGTAGGCGTAGGATACGGTGACCGCGTCCTTATAACCACCGGCAGTGCTGCCAAGATGACCGCTTTAACCAGAGAGGTCCCCACCGATACATCCATTGTAGCCAGGCTGGATACCCAGGAGGAAGAATGAACATAGGGCGGGTAAAAAAAGAGCTGGTTTGCAGCGTAAAGGACAGCACGATGGATTCAGCAAAGATTTTTCTGGTTAAAATCCTTGACCTGGCCGGCGCTGAAACGGGTAAGTATGTGGTGGCAGTGGATAAGAAACTGGGGATAGGCGTGGGCGATATTGTGCTGGTGGTTGCCGGAAGCTCTGCCAGAAAGATAGTGGGCTATGATGATATGCCCATAAATGCAGGGGTGTCTGCCAAGATAGAATCGGTGCATATTGACCACAAGTATAAGTTTTTGACGGAGAGCTGAGTATGTTTTATGCAAAGGTAATAGGCAAAACCTATTCAAACTTCAAGCATCCTTCACTGGAAGGAATAGACATAAAGATAATAGAGGATGTAAACATAAAAACAGGCCGGCCTACGGGCAAAAAGGCCCTGGCAATGGATCCTCTGGGTGTTTCTATTGGTGAATATGTGGGCTATGAGGTAAGCACAGAAGCCACTTGGGCCTTTGATACGGGTACGGTACCTGCGGATACAGCCATAACCGCTATTATAGACTCCAAAGAGGTAGGAGGCAGCCAGACATGATGCTGGGAAGGGTTATAGGCAATGTTGTTTCAGTGATAAAGGATGAAAACTATAATGGCTTGAAGCTTATGGTGGTGGCCGAACTTGATATGGAAGGCAATTTTAAGGGCAATTTTGTTGTATCCGCTGACCTGATAGGGGTGGGCATAGATGAAGTGGTGATGGTTGCCAACGGGACTCCGGCCAGGGCTACGGAAGAGACTAAGAATATGGGACTGGATTCCATTATAGTGGCCAAGATAGAAAAATTGATTTTTGAAAACAGACAAGTCAATCTTGATTAAGACAGGTGATATGAATGGATGAATTTGCAATCGGACTGATTGAAACCAGGGGGCTGGTGGGCTCTGTGGAGGCAGCAGACGCGATGGTGAAGGCTGCAGATGTCCAGCTTATGGGCCAGGTAAGGATAGGCGGCGGTTTGGTTACCGTTTTTGTCAAAGGTAATGTAGGCGCGGTAAAAGCAGCAGTAGACGCAGGCTCGCAGGCTGCCAAAAAGGTTGGGGAGCTGCTGTTAGCGCATGTGATTGCCAGACCTCACCAGGACCTGGATATTATTTATCCCTAAGGGTTAACCCATACCCTTATTTTCCGTATGGTTTCCACCGGCTGGTCCCACAGGGGATCCTGGCGGTGGGTGTGTTGCGGCGGGACTTCCCCGTATGGTTCATTTATGTACTGTATATGCTTATACCCTGACTCTACTAAAAAGTGGTTTGCTTCATTTCGGTGCATGTGGACTATCCTGGGCATTAGCGGAATTGCGCCTTCGGGTATTGGTGCCTGCACCCTTGGCTCCTGCCCGTAATGGAACTGCCTTATGGTAATCTGCTCTGGAGGTGTAAACCGGTTTGGGAGAACCAGCTGACCGGTTTCGGGATTGGCCACTACCTGG
>JBNJCW010000068.1:0-9835 GCA_051744345.1 Actinomycetota bacterium | reverse complement strand
CCCATAGATGTAGAGATTGAATTTGACGGAAAAGAGCACAGCTTGGAAGAGATAAATGATGCGGTAGCCAGGTCATTTGATTTCTTAAAAGGCCGCGGGTACCTATAAAAAGAAAGGTGTGTGAAAAATGGTAAATATTGCAATCGTAGGCGCCGGGTTTATTGGAAAGATACACTCTGATTCCTACAAGCAGATAGATGATGCCAATGTGGTTGCTGTGGTGGATAAGGTTAAAGATAAAGGCAGGGAGCTTTCTTCCCAGCACGGGGCAGCATACTACAGCGATATTGATGAGTGCTTGCTGAAAGAAGATGTTGACAATGTAGACATCTGTGTGCCTACCTTCCTGCATGCAGAGCTTACCACCAAAGCTGCTGATGCCGGCAAAAATGTATTCTGCGAAAAACCCATGGCCCTGTCCCTGGATGAGGCGGATCGGATGATAGAGGCAGTAGAGGCAAATAATGTAGAGGGTATGGTAGGCCATGTCATAAGATTCTGGCCGGAGTATATAAAGGCAAAAGAAGTAATCCAGTCCGGCCAGCTGGGAAAACCCCTTTACGGTTACTGCCAGAGGCTGGCGGTTACTCCCGACTGGCACCAGGACAACTGGGGCATGGAAGAAAGGTACAGCGGGGGAGCGGCAGTGGACCTGCACATACATGATCTGGATTATTTGATCTGGCTGTTTGGCAGGCCAAAACTGGTTAGTGCTCAGGGGGTATATAACCCCGAGAATATAGAGCATGGGGGACTGGTACATATAGTCACCAATATGGAATTCGGGAGCGGAGTAGCAGCTTCTGCTGAAGGCGGCTGGGCATTTAAGGGCGCTTTCCCCTTTACCATGGTGTTCAGGATACTGTGCACTGAAGGTACCATTGAATGGGTATTTAGGGCAGGAAAAAATATAGAGCAGAGGGTGCAGGCAGCCAAGGTAACTGTGTATAGGCCGGATGGCTCCACAGAGGAGCTGGAAGTAGATAAAACAGATGCTTACCAGCTGGAGTGTGGGTATTTTGTTGACTGTACCCATAACCAAAAACCGGTAGAAAAGGCTACCTTTAGTGACGGCAGGTTGGCCCTGGAGCTTGCTCTGGCAGCAGTTGATTCGGCAAAAAACAAGAATGTGGTAAAATTTTAGGAGTATGCAAGGAGGAAAGAAATGGGCAGTTTTAAGGGTATAGTTACCCATCAGACAGTAAGTGATGAGGACTTTGAAAAAATTATGTCTATGCCCTCTGAAGATATAGGAAAATGGGCCAATGTAGGGGTTGATATAGTAAAAGACCAGCATTCAGTCTACAAAAAGATGGCCCGTTCCATTGCAGATACAGTCATTGCAAACAACAGAAAGGGCCAGGATACCAGGATGATACTTCCGGTAGGCCCAACCCCCCAGTATCCCATGCTGGCCGATATACTAAACAGCGAGCAGGTGGATCTTTCCAGGCTGTGGATATTTTTTATGGATGAGTACCTGGACTGGGAGGGAAGGCTTATAGCTGAGGACAATCCCATGAGCTTTAGGGGCTATATGAAGGAGGCCCTGTTTGGCCGGCTTGATAAAAGTCTGGGTCTAAAGGATGAGAATATAATATTTCCCGATCCTGCAAATCTGGACTGGGGCACAGATAAAATTGAGCAGCTGGGAGGGATAGATGTATGCTACGGCGGGCTGGGCTACCACGGCCATATCGCATTCAACGAGCCCTATGATACCTATTACCGCAGGATGAGCATAGAAAAATTCCTAAATTCCAAAAACAGGGTAGTGGAGCTAAACTCCGATACCTTCGTTATAAACAGCCTGTGCGGCATTGGAGGAAACTGTTACGGGCTTCCCCCCAAAGCGGCAACCATAGGGATGAAGCCCATAATCGAGGCTAAAAGGATTGAAATCTATTGTGACGGCGGCGACCTCAACTGGCAGCTGGCATCTTTTAGGATTGCCTGCATGCACCCTCCCACACTGGACAGGCCGGCAACCCTTCTGCAGCTGCATTCCAATGCTAGAGAAGCTGTGCTGTTTGTAGCAGATGAGATTACAGCCAGCCCCATAAAGGTGGCTCCAAAGTAATGGAAGATAAAAAGAAACTGCTCCGGGATGCAATAGACCATAAACCGGTTAGAGTGCCTACCATGTACAGAGGGGAACCCCCTGTGAATAAGAGGCTCGCTGATTATTTCGGCTTGGGTGACGTTGAATCCCAATGGGAAGAACTTACCCGGCTTATAGGTGCCGACAACTACTCGGACGGGGAAACCCTGGGTGGCTTTACCACCTATTTTCCCAAATACATTGGCCCCGATTTCGGTACTCTGTTTGAAATTAACCGTTTTTATATCTGGGGCATTAAGCCGGTGGAGATTGAGGCCGGAGGAAACAGGGATATCGTTTTTTCCAAAAACCCCCCTCTGGCAGATAAGGATGAGCTGGATGATGTAAGAAACTATCCCTATCCAAGGCTTGAGTGGTTTGATTTTGGGGTGTATAAGAATAATTCAGAACAGGTAGCTTACAGCAGCGAAGATGAGCAGGAAGATATAAGGCTGGAAGACCTGAAGCCTTCAGATAAATATTTTCTTAATACAAGCTGCCTTAACAGCATATTCATGACCTCTATATACATGAGGGGTATGGATAATATGCTGATGGATCTTGTAACCAATCAGGAATATGCTCAGGCTTTGATCGGCAATATAGGTGAATTTATGGTAGCTTTCTGTAAGAGGAACCTGGAAAGCATCGGGAAAAAGATTGACCTTTACGGAATCTGGGATGATTTTGCCAGCCAGGAGGGGTTGATGCTCTCCCCTGAGCTTTGGAGAAAATACTATAAGCCCTGGGATGAAAAAATAATTGAGATAGCTAAAAAATATGATCTTTTGGTATGTTTCCATATTTGCGGAAACTGCAGGGCAGTGCTGCCTGATTTGATTGAGATGGGGGTGGATATACTGGACCCGGTGCAGACATCTGCAAGGGATATGGAACTAGATGGCCTTAAAAAGGAGTACGGCAAGGACCTTTGTTTCCACGGAGGCCTTGACATACAGGGTTTTTTACCCCGGGCTGCCCCTTCCCAGGTAAGGGAAAAGGTTGTTTCCATAAAGGACATGTTTGATGGCCAGGGAGGACTGATACTGGGACCTTCCCATTATATTACCAATGATACCCCCACTGAAAATATATTGGCTATATACAGGTGATTTTGTATGGAAAAGTATGTGCTGGGAGTTGATGGCGGGGGGACAAAAACCGTGGCCAGGATTACAGATACCAGGGGGGATATCCTTTCGGAGGTACAGGGGGACTCAGGCAATTACAAAAGCGTGGGTATCAGCAAGGCTTCAGGCAATCTTTACAGGGTGGTGGGAGAGGCTGCAAAAGAAGCCCGCCTGGAGCTTGAACTGAAATTTGCCAGTGCCTGTTTTGGACTTTCAGGGCTCGATTCTCCCAAAGATGAAAAGATATATAGGAAAATTATATTTAAGCCGCCTCTGCTGGATTATCTGGATAGAGAAAATACCATAATCTGCAATGATTCCCGCATAGGCCTATACGCCGGAAGCGAAAGCCCCAATGCCATAATGATTATCTGCGGCACCGGCTCCAATTGCTTCGGCAAAAACAGCGAAGGACTTGAAGCCAAGGCGAATGGCTGGGATTATCTGCTGGGCGATGAGGGAAGCGGTTTTTCCATTGCAGCCAGGGCGCTAAAGGCGGTCATGAGGGATTTTGATGGGAGGGGTGAGGATACCTTACTTTCCGATATTATTTTAAAAGAGCTTGGCTTGGAGGATATCTACGGGCTGATAGAGTGGGCTTACGGAAAACCCCTGGATACGGGCAGAGTGGCCTCGCTTGCCAGGGTGGTATGCCGTACTGCTGCCAGAGGAGACAGGGTAAGCAGGGGTATCCTGGCAGATGAAGCCAGGGAAGCGGAGCTTTCCGTTTCTACGGTGGCAAAAAAGCTTGGGTTCGGCAGCCAAAAGTTTGACCTGGTTTTTGTGGGAAGCGTTTTTAAATGTGAGAAGTATTTTAAAAACATCCTGGAAAAAAATCTAAAGGAAAAATTTCCTAATATCAATTTTATTCCCTTTACACAAAAGCCGGTTTCAGGAGCTATCAAGCTGGCATTGATGGAAATATCGCTTAAATAAACCGCCAACTTATATGCCGGGTGTCCATATGGCGGTAAGGGATAGGTTTTTATTTAATACTATTTGTGCTGATATATATCCAAAGTTGTCACCAGTGAAATGCCTTTAAAGTATTTGTCCAGTGTCCAAACTGAAGCATTATTCCTAAGGGCAATAGCAGCTATTAGAGCGTCTGTTAATGGTATGGAGATACCTTTTTTTCTCAAATCATAAAGCATCTTCCCTGTTTTTACCCAGTCTTCATATATACATTCAATATATGGGATAGCAACAATGGAGCTCGAAAGCATATCATATTCCTTAGAGCCCTTAACACCCTGCAGAAGTTCCGATATTATGATTCCTGTAATGAGTATATTTTCAAGATTAAGATTATCATCTATAAAGGGGGCATACTCTTTATTATTCTTAAAATATTCTATCCATACCGAGGTATCAACTATTATTTTTTGGCTGCCCATATGATCCCTATAATTCCTCTTTTTCCATTTCCCTTAAAACCCTAACCCTATCTTCATCAAATGAGATCTTTGATTTAAGGGACATAAGTTCCTTTAATTTATGGAATCTTACAGCATCCCTTATGGCATTTTCTATAGCCCTTGACCTATTTTTGGTCCCATATAAGGCTTCTGCTTCTCTTACTATGTTATCGGAAATATTTATGGTTGTTCTCATAATAATCACCTGAATAATATATTACATAATTATTTTATGAATTACAATATGATAATTTGTTCTGAAGTTAAGATTAAACATGTTTTCAATACAATCGCAAGCGAATTAACTAAACAGGCAATATATGGCTAAGATTAACTAGTATTTTATTTTTCTATAGTATCAGGAGATTATATCTTAACAGCCTTTCCAATAATCCGTTTCTTTGCCAAACCCCTTATCTTGGGCAAGGCCCCTCCGGCTAACTGCAGCCCTGGGAACTGCGGGGGTATAGGGTTATATCTATTCCAGCTAAGCGAAGCATCAGCTCCATAGGCCTTTCTGGCCTAAATTTTACCTGAGGAAGGTCAAACAGCCCTCTTGCATACGCTTTGTTTTTTGCCCTGTCTCTGATAGCTAAAAATTCGAAGTGCCTTATACAGGTAAAGCAGCTGGGAAGCACATGGAGCAGGAACCTTCTGGTAAACTCATGGCTGGAAAGGGTGGATTCCTTTATAGGGTTTCGGTCCTTACGGTTCCGGTAGCTAAAGAAAACATTCTTTTTACTTTTTTTAATCCGCCCATCTGGGATGGCAACCTGGTGTAATGTCTTCAGATAAGATATTGCCTTGGCAGGTTCAGCAAGAGGTTTTTTTAGATACACCACCCAGTCTTTCATATGCAGGCTAGAAATCAGTTTTCTAAACTGCTCATAGCATCCATCAGAATTAAGGCTACCACCCATATATCCTTTCTTAGATAATCGATAAATTTGGCCTTAAATACTGTGTCGAAAAAGTACCCACTGCCTTACCCCTGGGGTCAACGCCTGGCTGCTGGTATCTGAATCGCAGATTTGGTTGATATTACCTGATTGCAGCCGCAAGTTCTGGTAGAATTAAAAAACCGATAAGATTTCTAATTTAATGCGGAAAGTGAAGCCTATAGATTATAGGGAGCAAAATTTAGCAGAGGCATTTTATTAAAAAAATTAGATTGGCTAAAAGAAAACAGCTGCTGCATATTGTCCATTTTTTTGTATTGTATTAAACTAAATGATAATAAGCGAAGGTCCCGTGATTTAATTAAAAAAACTGTAGAAGAATAAAGTGTATAAATGCAAATTGTTTTAAGCCAAATTCAAAAGCCATTTCTTTCAACCAATGCTGTAGCTGCTGAGTTTGACCAATATTACATGAATCATAGGTGATATGCAGAGATATGGATTAAGCCGGAGGCGGTAGACTGTAAAAAGGATAATCTTTTAATAAGTACATATGCCCAGAACAAGAAAAGAAAAGAAAAAAGGTAAGAGAAAGATTAAGCAGAAAGAACGTCGGCAGATGCCTACCAGGGCTCTACATAGGGAAAAGATTGAGTTTCTTTTTGAAGAGGCCCAATGGCATAATGAAAAAGGCCAGTTTAAAGAGGGGTTATGGTGTTTGGAAAAGATTCTGCGGCTGGATCCGGGAAACGAAGAATGCCTCAGGGAATTATGCTATCTCGGATACCTGATGAAAAGGCGGGAAATAGAGGTTAATGGGCTTTTAGGTCTCTATGAGCATGGGTATATAAAATTTGACGAGATCCCGCTATTATTCCAGCTGCTGGATGATGAAGGCAGGCATAAACAGGCACTGGAGGTAATAAAAGGGTTCCTAAAGGATATGCCGGTATGCCAACCGAAGGAGATGAAGGCATTAAAAGAATTCCTGGAGATAAAACGAAATCATTGCCAAATTCAGCTGGAAATTAAAAAAAAGCTGGCAGCTAAGGATACTTCATCAAAAGGGGACGGAAATGAAAATAGCAGGAAGAAACCCAAAGAAAATTCTTTTTACCAAAAAGCAGATTCTTCTCAAAGTATTACTAAAGAAGATTCTATTCCCAAAATACCCATAACTATACAGATTGATTCAGGGGCTTTTAAAGAAACCTTGGCAGATAAAAACTTGGCCTCTATGGAAGACTACCAACTTGCTATAGAAGGGCACAGAATACGTTTTAAGGAGACATTCGAAAGCCTCATCTGTTTAAACAGCCTGAAAAATATCCGCTCTTTTTGGTTTCAGGAAGAGACTGCAAGAAAAATCCTGAAAAACTTTCGAGGTAGAGCCCTGCTGGCGGATGAGGTAGGGCTTGGAAAAACTATAGAGGCCCTTATGGTGCTCAAGGAATATGTTCAGAGGGGTATGGTAAAAAGTGCCCTTATACTGACCCCCACACCTCTTGTAAGCCAGTGGAGGGAAGAGCTAAAAAATAAATTCGACCTCGATTTCCCTTCTACCGATGATCCTGGTTTCCAGTCACGGCATAAATCCTTTTGGAAACAGGACTTTATCTTAGCCTCCATTAATATTGCCAAATCTAAGAAAAATTTTCCTGCCGTAACCAAAAGGGAATATGACATGGTCATAGTTGACGAGGCTCATCACCTGAAGAATAGAAACACGCTAAACTGGAAACTTGTTAATGCTTTGAAAAAAAGATTTTTGCTGCTGATTACGGCTACCCCTGTAGAAAACAATCTAATGGAACTTTACAATATAATCACCCTTCTAAAGCCGGGGCAGCTAAAGACAGCTTCTGCATTTCGAAAAGAGTTTATGACACGGGGAGAGCCTACTGATCCCAGAAACAGAAGCCGCCTTAAGGATCTCTTGGGGCAGGTAATGATAAGGAACACCAGGGCCTTTGCCAAGATTGATATCCCTCCCCGGTTTGCCCAGACTATAAATGTAGGAACAGGCCCTTCGGAGCTTGAGCTTTATAAAGAAGTTTCTGCCTTTATAAAAGAGCTGGGTAAAAACGATGGACCAGGCCGTAAATTAATGCTTAAGAATCTTTTGGCTGAAGCAGGCTCTTCGCCGCGTGCCCTCAGCTTAACCTTCTCCCGTATGTTTGAGGAAAGAGATCTGCCTTCCAAACATAAGAAATGGCTATATGATATAAACGAGCTTTGTGCCTCTCTAAGTATTACCAGCAAAGACAGGATGCTCCTTAAGCTTTTAAACTCCTGTCCAGGCAAGATGATAATCTTTGTCAAGTACCACGGTACCCTGAACCATGTGTCTGAATTTCTGGCAAAAAGAGGGATAAGACATTCCCTGTTCCACGGCAGCATGGACAACCGCAGCAAGGACGAGCAGATTCAAAACTTTAAAGAAGAAAAGGATATTCTGCTCACTACAGAAATCGGAGGGGAAGGCCGCAACCTCCAATTCTGCCACCAGATGCTAAACTACGACTTACCCTGGAATCCCATGAAGATTGAACAGCGAATCGGCCGCATACATCGTATCGGCCAGGAGAATGAGGTGATGATTTATAATCTATGTGCTGGAGGCAGCGTGGAAGATTATATCCTGGAGATATTGGATAAAAAGATCAATATGTTTGAGATGGTGATCGGAGAGATAGACATGATATTGGGGCGGTTGGAAAAAGAAAAGGATTTCTCTGATGTGGTATATGAGATCTGGATGGATTCAAATTCGGAACAGGAGACAAAGAAAGCATTTGAAAAACTGGGGACCAAGCTAAAGAAGGTTAAAAACGGGTATCAAAAATCTAAAGAACTGGACCAGAAGCTTTTTGGGGAAAATTATGAAATCTGAACCAAATAAAGAACTGCAGAAGTTTGCCTCAAGGTTTATGGAAAGCCAGGGGGCGGTACTGGAAGAAAATGATGGGGGATTTGAAGCCCTTATGCCTGGGAGCCTGGCAGAAGCTTTGGGTACCCTTGAGCACATCCATATAAACAGTGGGGAGGGATCAGGAAAAGAGGGGACATATTCAATAAATTACGGATCTTTGCTGTTGGAAAAAATGATAGATACAGCATGCAAAAAAGCACCTTTACTGGCATGCCGGTTGCAGGTCGACTATCTCAAAAAAGAGGGTTTTGAAAGGCTTATAAATGAGCTTTACACTTTTTCCATTTCGGGGGGCAAAATTGAAAATCAGGCCAAAATTAAAACCCCCTATCTCTTTTTAACTTGTCGATATACAGCCCAAAGCGATGAGCAGAAACATGGCCTAATAGACCTGGTCTTTAATCTGGAAACAGGGGCCTGTATTCCTGAAATGGCAGGTTTGATATTTGCATCCGGGAAAAATTTTATTCAGGTTGCCAACCCTGTTTCAAGGGATAGGCAGGTGGAAAGGATTATGAAATGCATTAAAGAGCAATCCAGGATAATCCTTATGGAAGAATTAAAAACTTTTTATGAAACTATGGCCAGGCGTTTTAAGAGGGATTCGGAAAATCTTGAGGAGTATTATTCTGCTTTGGAAAAAGAGATGAAAAAAACCCTTAAAAGACACCGCCTTTCCAAGAAGCTGGTGGAAGAAAGGCGTAGAAAGATAGGGCTTCTGCCCGCTGAACTGGAAAGGAAAAGAAATGACCTTTTTAAAAAATACAGCATTAAGGTAGATGTGGAGCCCTGTGCGGCAGTGCTGATTGATACCCCGGCTGTTAGAATTATCTATAGCTTGTTGATTGGAAAGAGAAGAGATAGTATTTCCTTTACCTATAACCCTGTAACCATGACTCTGGATCCTCTTGTTTGCCAAGGTTGCGGAAGGAGCATAACCAGCATCTACATTTGTGATAACTTTCATCTGTTATGCTCTACCTGCAGCGCTAAGTGCCCCCTTTGCTGAGGGATTGCATCAATAAAAAAATAATTCTGCCAAAATGCCGCAGAAAGTTTCGTCTGCGAATGCAGTAAAATAGGTTAAACCAGCAAGCATTAAGAATTTTAAAGAAATTTAGTAAAAAACAATTTATGCAAGAGTGGGAAATATAGCTAAAAAAATTTAGCCAGTATGTAGGAGCAGAAGGGATTATAGCTTTTTCAGGTGGCTCGAGATATTTTCCATGCCTTTTATATTGCTGATAAATGCTGGATAAACCCAGGTGAAGAGGCTAAGGATTTCGAATTGATAGATTATGAAGAAAATAAAAAGGCCTGTTATTATGCAATGGAGACTATGAGTGGAAGCTTGA
>JBNJCW010000067.1:0-10053 GCA_051744345.1 Actinomycetota bacterium | reverse complement strand
TTAGAAAAGTATACTAAATACCCAGGGATTTAGGAAATTGCCATCGGCTGTATAAATTTTTAGGCAGCAGTACAATGCCGGAAGTTTTCAAATAGAGGAGAAAACAATTAACTATTTTGGTTTGATTTGCTAAAATGTAACCATTATATTTATATAATTATTTTATAATTAAAATACTAAATTTTAATATATATAATTTAAGGCAGGGGCAGCTGGTAAGGCCTGACTGGGTTTGGCTTGTGCCTTCTGCCGGAAAAAAAAATAATAACTTGGAGGAAAGATGAAAGATAAAAGGATTGAGCGGCTTGCAAAGAACCTGATTGGCTATTCCTGCAGTATAAAGGAGGGCCAGCGTGTGCTTATAGAATGCGTGGGCATGTCAGCATTGCAGCTGGTAAGGGTGCTGGTAGGAGAGGTATACAGGGTGGGGGCAGAGCCGTATGTGAGCCTTGCTGATAATGTCATCAAAAGGGAAATACTGAAGTCAGTTACCAGAAAGCAGCTTGATTTTATGGCTGAATGTGACCTGGTTCAGATGAAGGGAATGAATGCATTTATTGGAATCAGGGCAAGCAGCAATGTGAATGAGCTGGCCGACGTTAAGTCCAAAAATATAAATTCATATATGAAATACTATGCAGAGGTGGTAAACGAGGAAAGGATTAATCATACAAACTGGGTAATACTTAAATACCCCAATGAATCGCTTGCACAGCTGGCCGGCACCAGCCTGGAATCTTTTGAAAACTTCTATTTTAATGTTTGCAACCTGGATTATTCGGTTATGTCTGAGGTAATGGACAGCCTGGTTGATGTTATGGAGTATACAGACAGGGTAAGAATTACCGGCCCCGGTACGGATCTTGAGTTTTCCATAAAGGGCATACCTGCCGTAAAGTGCGCGGGTCAGAACAATATACCGGACGGGGAAGTATTTACGGCTCCGGTGAAAAATTCAGTAAACGGGCACATATCCTTTAATTGCCCGGCAGTGTATCAGGGCGTAACCTATGAAAACATTTTTTTCAGGTTCAGGGATGGAAGGATAGTGGAGGCTAAATCCAATAATAGTAGGCGGCTGAACCAGGTACTGGATACAGATGAAGGGGCAAGGTATATCGGGGAGTTTGCCCTGGGGGTAAACCCATACATAGTAAAGCCAATGAAGGATATTTTATTTGATGAAAAGATAATGGGAAGCTTCCATTTTACTCCGGGCAAGTGCTACAAGGAAGCTTCCAATGGCAATAATTCTGCAATACACTGGGACCTTATCAATATACAGGCCAAAGAAACGGGCGGGGGAGAAATATATTTTGACGGTACCCTCATAAGGAAAGACGGCAGGTTTACCCTGGATAAGCTGAAAGGCCTTAATCCGGAGAACCTCAAATAGGGTTAGTCTTTTAGCTTTATTTTGCCTACCAAAAACAATATTAGCAGTACCAGGGCCGCGGGGAAAAATGCAACTACGCATATTATGAGCACGGCTGCCCATACTGCAGGCTTTAGCTCTATCCAGATATCGTTTTTGTCGTTCAATATCCCTTATCCTTTCAAGTTAGGTTGGCTTTAGATAGATTATAGATTAAAAAAAAGATTACTAACAGCCTGTGGGGGTCATTTTGCTATCTTTTTGAAACCATAGCAAAGCCGCTGCGTCTAACAAAAAAACATCAAAGGGAAGGATTTATGCCTGGATTAAGCAAAGAGCAGATTAAGGAAATAATTCCCCACAGGGAGCCGTTTTTGCTGGTGGATGAAGTTGTGGATATGGTGCCGGGGGAAAAGATAAAGGCGGTAAAGGATGTAAGGGCTGATGAATACTATTTTAAAGGACATTTCCCGTCCAACCCCATAATGCCCGGGGTGCTTATGGTAGAATGTATAGCCCAGGCGGGAGCCATATCCCTGCTTACCCTGCCCCAGCATAAAGGCAAGCTTGCCCTTTTTGCGGGCATCGACAAGGTTAGGTTTAAAAAGCTGGTAAAGCCGGGGGACAGGCTGGAGATAGAGGTAGAAATGCTTCAGTTTAAAAGGGGCATAGGAAAAGCAAAGGGCAGCGTTAAAGCAGGAGGCAGGCTTGCCTGCAGCGCAGATATAATGTTTGCCCTACAGTAAGGAGTTTTTATGGATAAGGTTGCTTTGATGTTCCCGGGCCAGGGTTCCCAGCGGCAGGGGATGGGAATTGATTTTATAAATAAAAATCCCAGGTATGCTGATTATTTTAAGCAGTGCAGCCGGGCGGTAGGGGAGGATATAATTGATATCATCTCCGGTGATTCAGGGAAGCTGGACAAGACAGAATACAGCCAGCCCGCTATATACAGTTTGAGCTGTGCGCTGTTTGATTACCTGGACAGTACCGTTTCCATATCAGGGTCGGCAGGTGCAGCCATAGGACACAGCCTGGGAGATTACAGTGCCCTGTACGGATGCGGAGCTTACGGTTTTAAAAAAGGCCTGGAGTTGGTGGTATACAGGTCCAGGCTTATGGCGGAAGAAAACAGGAAGGCAGGGGGAATGATGGCGGCTGTACTGGGGGTGGGGCCGGAAAGGATTGAACGTATTATAGATGAATTTAAATTGGGCATATACATAGCCAATTACAACCACTATTCCCAGACGGTGGTTAGCGGAAGCAGGAACAGGGTAAGAGAGGCTGTAAGGGTATTTAAGGAAAACGGAATAAGAAAAGTTATCCCCCTTAGGGTGGGCGTTGCTTCCCATTGCCCCTTGATGGCAGGGGTATCCAAAAGGTTAAGGGAGTATATGGATAAGAATCTGGATGTGGGAGAATTCAGGATACCGTTTTATTCTTCAACAGCAGATGACCTTATTTCTAAAACAGAGGTTAAGAAAAACCTCGAAGAGCAGCTGATAAAGCCCATCAGGTGGGTTGATTCCATAAACACCCTTATGGACAGGGGTTTTGATACTTTTATAGAAATAGGCCCAAAAGATGTACTGGGAAAGCTGGTAAAAGGTATAGCTTTGCAAAATAAATCCAGGGTGGATATATTAAAATCAGAGGATACAGAGCAATTGGTTAAAAAAATTAAAGGGGGCAGTTTGAGCTAATGAAATTAAAAGGAAAAACCTGTCTGATAACCGGCGGGGCAAAAGGGATAGGGAAGAAAATAGCAAAAGCATTCCTTGAGCAGGGAGCTACAGTCTTTATTTTTGACGTAAATGATTCCGAGGGCAAAAAAACGGAGCAGGAATTTGGACAGGAGTTTGGAAAAGAGAAGATTTTATACCTGAATGTGGATATAACCAATAAAGATGATGTAGGCAGGGGTGTTGAAAAGATCCTGGACAGCCAGAAAATAATTGACATACTGATAAATAATGCAGGCATTACCAGGGATAACTTGCTTTTGCGCATGTCCCTTGATGACTGGAATAAGGTTATAGAGATTAACCTAACCGGCGCTTTTATTTGCTCAAAGAGTGTGATACGGAGCATGATAAAAAACAAGGGAGGTAAAATTATTAATGTATCTTCCATAGTTGGACTGCATGGAAATGCGGGGCAATGCAATTATTCTGCATCCAAGGCTGGTTTGATTGGCCTAACCAAGTCCCTGGCCAAGGAGCTGGCTTCAAAGAACATACAGGTTAATGCAGTAGCTCCGGGATACATAGATACGGATATGACCAGAAACCTTGCAGAGAAGGTCAAGGGGAAGCTTTTGGAGCTCATACCCAGCGGAAGGCTGGGAACAGTGGAGGACGTGGCCAAAGCGATGCTTTTTCTGGCAAGCAATGATTCGGATTATATAACCGGTTTTGTATTAAACGTAGATGGCGGAATGGGAATTTAGAAAGGTAGTATTATGGGAAATAACCGTGACTTGAAAAGGGTAGTGGTTACCGGCATGGGAACCATAAATTCTTTAGGCCTGGATGTTGGCGGTTTTTGGGAAAACCTCAAAGGGGGCAAATCAGGCATAAGCAGGATAGATAAATTCGATGTGGAGAACATCGGCTCTAAAATTGCCGGGCAGGTTAGGAATTTCAATCCCACTGATTCCATGCAGCCCAAGCTGGCAAAAAGGATGGACCGCTTTGCCCAGTTCGGGGTAGCTGCTGCCCTGCAGGCGATAGAAGACTCCGGTATTTCTGTGGGCGATGGCAACGGACACACTGTTGGTGTATACATAGGAAGCGGTGTGGGCGGCCTGGCTACCCTGGAGCAGCAGCATCAGAGGATGCTGGAAAAAGGCGCTCACCGGGTGAGCCCTTTCCTGATACCTATGATAATAAGTAATATGGCTGCCGCCCAGGTATCCATAATCAGCGGAGCCAAGGGGCCTGTCAGCACAACCACTACTGCATGCGCAGCAGGTTCAAACGCGATTGGAGATGCCTTTGAGATAATAAGGAGGGGGGATGCCCTGGCTATGATAGCAGGCGGAAGCGAGGCGCCGATTACTCCCCTGGGGATGTCTGGTTTTTCAAACATGCACGCCCTTTCTACCAGAAACGAACAGCCGCAAAAAGCATCCAGACCGTTTGACCGCGACAGGGATGGTTTTGTAATGGGTGAAGGCTGCGGGATCTTGATTCTGGAGGAACTGGAGCATGCTCTAGGAAGGGGAGCACGGATATATGCAGAGGTGTTCGGTTACGGGCTGTCCGGGGAGGCATACCATATGACCGCGCTTGAAGAATCGGGAGAAAATGTTGCCAGGTGCATGGCCAACTGCCTGGAAGATGGGAATATTGGTTTGGACGAGGTAGATTATATTAATGCCCACGGTACCTCCACCCCTCTAAATGATATAGTGGAAAGCACTGCTATAAAAAGGTTGTTTGGAAGGCATGCGGAGAGGATAAATATAAGTTCTACCAAATCAATGACCGGCCATTGTTTGGGGGCGGCAGGAGCAATTGAGGCGGTGGCAGCTATTCTTGCTATATGTGAGGATACAATACCGCCTACAATCAATCTGGATAATCCTGATCCCAGATGTGACCTGAATTATACACCGCATAAGAGCGTCAGCCGCGAGGTTAATATAGCTTTAAATAATTCAATGGGTTTTGGCGGACATAATGTTTGTCTGGGTTTTAAAAAATGGAAAAAATAGAATGCAAAAACTGTAGAAAAAAGATAATTTTTGAGGAATACAGGGATAGTTTTAAGGTGTGCAGCCATTGCGGGTACCATGATAGGCTGGGGGCCAGAGAGAGGATAGACTGCACTGTGGATTCCGGAAGCTTTAAGGAAATGGGAGCCGAAATTGCATCAGAGGATCCACTGGGTTTTGTTGACCTGAAACCCTATACAGAAAGGTTGAGTGAAGCCAGAGCCAAAAGCGGCCTGGAGGAGGCCATAGTGGTAGGGTCTGCGTTTATAGGGAAAAAAGAGGTTGGCCTGGGGGTTATGGACTTTAATTTTATGGGAGGAAGCATGGGCAGCGTGGTGGGGCAGAAAATAAAGATGATAACCGATTTCAGCATAGAGCAGGATATCCCCCTCCTTATATTTTCTACTTCCGGGGGAGCCAGGATGCAGGAAGGAATACTGTCCCTGATGCAGATGGCCAAAACCGTATCCTGCATAAGGAGGCTGTCAGAGAAAAATATACCCTATTTTTCAGTGATTACCAATCCCACCACCGGCGGGGTTAGCGCCAGTTTTGCTTCCATTGCAGATATAATCATTGCCGAGCCGGGCGCCCTGTTCTGTTTTGCGGGTCCCAGGGTGGTAAAACAGACCATTAAAAAAGAGATCCCCCAGGATTTTGGTACAGCTGAAAGGAACCTGGCAAACGGGCAGATAGATATGATAGTTCAGAGAAAAGATATGAGGGATACAATCATAAGGCTTATGGAGATGTTTAAGGGTTAAATTTATGCAGCTAAAAGATTTAAAAAATATTCCCAAAAATTATTTAAAGGAAATACTTAAAGCTTTTCTAAAACTTGAAAAGTTGAAGAAAATTTCATTATTTAAAAGCATGCATTTCAAGGAAGCGGAAAAGGAACTTATAAGCAAGGTAGAAAATTACCGGAGGGTGGAGAAGGAAGCAATAAAGACCTGGAGGATTGTGGAGCTTTCCCGAAATGATAAAAGGCCCCAATGCATGGATTACATAAATGCAATCTCTGATGATTTTATGGAACTGAATGGAGACCGGCTGGGCGGTGATGATAAGTCTATTGTGGCCGGCCTGGCTAAGATTAACGGAGAAACAGTAGCAGTGATTGGCCACAATAAAGGCAGGGACATAAAGGAGCGGGTAAAGTACAATTTTGGCATGAGCACACCATCGGGGTACCGTAAATCCCAGAGGGTAATGAGGATTGCAGACAAGTTCGGTTTTCCCATAATAACCTTTATAGATACCCCCGGGGCTTATCCTGCCGTGGAGGCGGAAGACAGGGGGCAGGCCAGCGCTATTGCCCACAGCATAAGATTGATGTTTGAGGTGGGGGTGCCTACCATATCTATCCTAATAGGGGAGGGAGGCAGCGGCGGCGCACTGGCTCTTGCCATAGGAAATTACGTTATGATGCTGGAGAACTCAACATATTCGGTGATATCGCCAGAGGGTTGTGCCGCAATCCTGTGGAAAGACCCTTCCGGGTCAAAGCTTGCCGCCAGGGCGCTTAAAATAACTGCCAGGGACCTTTATGGGCTTGGTGTAATAGACCGCATAATACATGAACCGAGGGGCGGAGCGCATAATGATTCCCAGAGGATGGTAAGGATTTTAAAGAAACATATAATGGAAGCTCTGCATGAAGCCTCAGGGAAAACGGCTGACGAGCTAAAAGCCCAGAGGGCTTCAAAATTCGAGAAGATGGGAAAATACAGGCTGATAAGTTAAGCTCCCACGAATATGATAACTGTGGAATTGGGGAATACATTGCTCCCAGCTTCAGGAAACTGTGACAGTACCAGGCCCTGCTGAACAGAGTAGGCAGCTTCTATTTCCCTTATCTCATAGTTTAATGCATTTGACTCAAGGGTATTAACAGCTGTCTGTAACTCCTGCTGGGCTAGATCGGGAACCGGAATTGTTTCCTGGTTTATAGAAACCAGTATGTGTACCACGGATCCGGCTTCAATATCAGTACCGGGTGAGGGGCTGGTGCCTGTAACCGTGCCTGGGGGCAGGGTGTAATCAGTTACCATTTCAGAATCCACTTCCAAACCAAGGGACTGGAGGTGGGATATAGCAAAAAAGTAATCAGTGCCGGTTATATTGGGGATTACTATCATTTGCCTGCCAGTGCTTACGGTAAAATTGATGCCAGTATCTTCTTCCACATCCTGGCCGTAAGAAGGATCCTGGCTGATTACCATGCCCTTATCCAGATAATCAGAATATTTCTCTTCTGTTCTTCCTACAGAAAGGCCTGCATCTTCCAGGGCCTGGGTTGCTTCTTCTCTAGTAAGCCCTATGAGATTTGGTACGGTTACCGGTATTGTTTGTGGACCCCTGCTTACCACCAGCTGGATGGATACAGGTACTTCCAGTTCTGCTCCAGGCGCAGGATCCTGGGAAATTATTGTTCCTTCTGGCGTATTATCATATTGCCTTGAAATTGAAATATCTATATCCAGCATAGAAAGTATGGCCTCTACTGATGTGTAGTCACTTCCGGTAAGAGGAGGTATCTGTACCTTCTCTTCTGTGTTTACGGAATTAGAATAACCTACTGCCAGAACCAGGGAGGAAACCATAAAAATTATGGCCAGGGCCATGGATAAAATACTCAAATAATTTAGGGGCCCCAGGACAGGGCGGGTAAAAAAAGGTCTCCTTCCTGTTTTTAACCTTACCGGCCTTTCGATGGATAGCTTTTTATTTTCCAGGTATTTTCGCAAGTCTTCTTTGAGATGGCTAACGGAGGAATAGCGCAGGTTGCTGTCTTTTTGCAGGCAATGCATTACTATTTTTTCCAAGGCTGGCGGTATGCCCTGAATCATCAGTGAAGGTTTTACGGGAGCCTCGTTTATGTGCTTTAAGCTTATTTCTATGGAGCTTTCACCCCTGAAAGGGAGGTCTGCGGTAATCATCTCGTACAGGACCACCCCCAGGGAGTAAATATCTGACCGGTTATCAATTGTTTTGCCCATGGCCTGCTCCGGTGATATATAATTGGCGGTACCAATTATATTTAATGTCCTGGTAGCATCCTCTACAGAGTGCTTGGCAATCCCAAAATCGGTAACCTTTACTTTGTCTTCGGGGGTTATAAGGATATTTTGAGGTTTTATATCCCTGTGTATCAAGTTATTCCTATGGGCAATCTCCAGGGCTTCACATATCTGTATGCAGTATCTGGCTGCAGCCCTTGGCGGTATTACGCCTCTTCTTTCAATAATATCTTTGAGGCTGTAGCCTTCCACATATTCCATGCAGATAAAATAGGAACCGTTGTACTTTCCCCAGTCATAAATCTGGACAATGCTGGGATGATTTAATTTGGCAAGTATCTGGGCTTCTCTCTTGAACCTGGCCACGAAGCTTTTGTCCTGGGCGTAGTTTGGGGAAAGTATCTTGATTGCTACCTTGCGGTCCAGTTTCTGGTCCTGGCCTAGATAGACATCTGCCATTCCCCCGCTGGCTATTTTTTTAATTATCTTATACCGGTTGGCTACCAGCTCTTCATTTTTCATATTTTATCAGTATCAGGGTGATGTTATCCAGTCCGCCTTTTTGTTTGGCATACCTTACAAGGTTGTTGCTCATATCATTGAGGTTGTTGCTTTTTTCCATAATCTTGTTTATAAGCTTGTCAGTAAGCATGGAGTTTAATCCGTCAGTGCATAGAAGCAGTATATCTTCAGGTTCCAATTCAAAGGTAAAGATGTCCGAATCAATACTTTCGGTGGTTCCTATTACATTGGTAAGAATATTTTTTTGGGGATGGGAAAATGCCTGCTCCTGGCTTATCTTTCCGTTCCTGTATAGTTCTCCCACCAGGGTGTGGTCCCTGGTCTTTGCCGTAAGCTCCTTACCCCTCTTAAGGTAAAGCCGGCTGTCTCCCACGTGGCCCACAATGGCATCTTTTCCAGAAATATAGCAGGAGGTGAGGGTGGTGCCCATTCCTGAAAGGGAGGGGCTGGATACTGAATTTCTGTACACCTTGCTGTTTGCCGATTCTATGCTTAACCTTGTTATCCTCTCAATTTCCCCAGTATCTGGATCATTTTGCTGCTGGATGTATTTATAAAAGAAATTTTTAAATGTTTCAGTAGCCTGGCTGCTGGCCACTTCCCCTGCATTGTGTCCCCCCATGCCGTCAGCAACTATGAACAGCTTACCGTTTTTATAGAGATAATCTTCGTTTGTCTGCCGGTAGTTGCCTATGTCGGTAATGCTAAAGTTTTCTACCATTTAAAATTAAAGGTTTTAATTATTATAACCATAGTAATGATTATTTTTTAAAAAATAAAGGCTGAATTTATTCTTATAAACATCAAAACCCCTATGTTTTTATGGCCAATAAAAGAAATAGCAGGTCCAGCGGATAAGCAAGAAGACTGGCGCAGTCTTTATAAGTTTAAAAGGCAACGAATCAGATTTAACAGAAGACAGAGATGATAAGATAAACGTAGATCTTGAAATCAGGAAGAAAATAAAAGTGATTTGAGTAAAAGCTCGGTATAATGCCGGGATTTTTGCTATATAGCGAAGGTTAGAATGAAAATCCTTTAAGATATAGATTTTTTTAAATTAATTATGTATTGTAATTTACTATTTAGTAAACTATAATACATAATTATGTATAATTCATTACAACAGAGAGAAGTATTTCATCTGGAATTTTTAAGGTGGTTCGGCCGCAAGGTTGATTCCGGTTACTTTGCCTTAAAGGGTGGAGTAAACATGAGATTTTTCTTTGGAAGTATCAGATACTCTGAAGATATGGATATTGATCTTAATGAAGTAAGAGTAGATGTTATTCAGGATATAGTACTTCAAATATTTAAATCACAGAATTTTGTTGATAATCTAAGACCCTACAGCATACAGAGTATTTCTGGTCCGGATATGGTAAAAGCAAAACAGACTCAAACGACACAAA